>NZ_JBSXNH010000068.1:0-38316 GCF_056857535.1 Vreelandella sp. L-25 | reverse complement strand
CTGGTCCAGCAAAAGCGCTCATTGAGATTGCTTCCCGTCATCCCGAGGTCATTCGAGAAGGCATCGAGCTACGGGGTTAACAAGCGGCTGTTGTCGGACGCGCCTACGCTGCGCTCCGGCACGCCGCAAAGCCGGGCGTTAGGCCCCAGGGGGGCACCAAGTGTTTAAATCACTAATTATCGCTTTTGCAATGATAAGTCCTGCGTTTGCCGCAGATGAATCATTGCAGTTCAAGATTGCCCCAGACACTCCTGCGAACAGATTTCGTATTGCTATAAATGGAGGGCAGTACGAAATATTTGCTTCCGGCGAGATCGATGTAGGCGCCACTGAAAGATTTCAAAAATTCGTAATAGACAATGCAATCAACGATGCAATTGTCCTGTTTGACTCTCCCGGCGGGTCGTTATCTGCTGGAATGGAGTTAGGGAGAGCAATTCGATCCAATGGCTTTAATACTGGCATAGGCGCTTATGGCCCCGATGGTCGGCGTCTTTTCCAAGGCATGTGCGCAAGCTCTTGTGCCTACTCATTTGCAGGGGGGGTATACCGGTTCTATTACGGAAAGAACGAGAAGCTCGGGATACATCAGTTCTATTCCTCTGGCACGAATCAAGCTGATATGGGAGATATCCAGATTGTTAGTTCAATTCTCGTTGACTACCTTCAGTCTATGGGGGTAGACCCACAAGCTTTTGTAGCAGCAAGTACTGCTCGCGGCGACTCCATGTTCTGGCTAACGCCAGAGCAAGCTACGTCGCTTGGGCTTTCAAATAACGGATCAGACCCCACCGTATCTGAGATAAAAATGCTTGGGGAAAGCCCATATCTGAGATTGGAGCAGAGCCACAGCGAAGTAACAACTAGAGTCTTGTTTGGGTGTTCAAATGGCCGAATTACTTTATCGGCGGGAATTGTTACTACCCCGGAATTATCTAGAGAAAAGCGAGCCGGTCTAGTAAGAAATTATTTGGAGATAGACGCCGGTGAAATATTAGTGGCACGCGGAAGTTCCGGATCAAGTGCGGTTGACAGTGTTCTTTGGCTGAACCGCATGCCAAGTAATATCGATCTATTAAACTTGCTCAACTCCAACCGCCTCGGTATTTGGACGGAGAGTGGAGGTCCTATGAGGTGGGGTGCAATGATAGATCTACGACCAGCGAAAGAAAAGATGGGCTATTTCATCCAAAACTGCTTACAAGGATAAGCTGTGGCCTAACAATTCATTCAAGCCGACGCCGCTTCGCGGCGCGGCTTAACTCAGGCGTTAGGATCTTGGAGGGTTCATATGTGTAACGCATGGAACCACCCCCTCAACTGTACTTGTGGATGGGGCGGAACAGGGCACTCAGGTAAAAGTAGATCTCCATATCCGCCATATTTATTCCCTGACGTACCCATAATCACTGGCAAATATAAAAGCTTCGTTACACCAAATGCTCGTTGCCCTGTTTGTGGTGAGGTTGTTTTCTTTTACCAGGCCCCGAGTGGCGGGAGGGTGTTTTTCGATAACTTAGGGCCGCCTTGGCCAAAGCACCCTTGTACAGATAATAATCGCGATCATTCACCTCTGAAGCTTAATGCTCTTAATCTGGAATCGATAGAATTTGACTGGCAAATTGAAGAGTGGCAGCCGTTTATAATTGATACCGTTAAAGATTTTGACAGGGGGATTATTCGTATAATTGGGAGTTTGGATGATAAAGAAGTTTCCTTTTATGTCGGAAAAAATGAGCAATCAAAAAATATAAGCTCAGGTTGCATTGCTCATATGAAAAAGCTGTATGATTTTAATTTTTTATTATCTATAGTTACAAAAAATCTAACATCAATAGAAATTCGTGGATGCACCTTTGTTTCAGATGTGGTAACGGATTTCCCAAGAGTCAACTCTTGGTCGCCGGTAGGAGTTAGCGGAGGCGGTCTGTTTTCAATTAAGGGGCTGGATCTCAATAGCATTCGTGATAACAGCTGTTGCCAGGGTAAGCTGATCGGTATTTTCATTGAGTTCCATAGAACTCAGAAAGTGTTGGTGGCCGTTAAACTGGCTACAATTTATGCAGCTATAATAGATGCGAGAAAGGGACGCTCCTGACGTCAGGGCCCTTCTGCAACAGCTTTCTTGAATTGGGGGTATTTTTAGGGGGATATTTCTTGTAACTAGTTTTTTAAATCATTTATATCAGCATCTTAAGGAACTATATGAGTCCTGCCGGGGGTACCATGCCAGCAATAAAATCATATGGTTAGAGATCTGCCACTGGGACTTTGCTGATTCCGGTGTGCAATGACGCAATGAGAGGGCACGCGATGTCCCCTTTTTGCTCATGACATCGAGCGACCATATCGCTCAGAACACTCTCAATCCTCACCAGCTTTTTGATCTTTCCACGCACAGACTGCAGTTTGTGCTCGGCCAGGACACTGGCTTCCTGGCAGTGGGCACCATCTTCCAGCCGAAGCAGGTCGATAATCTCATCGAGACTGAAGCCCAGGTTCTGCGCCGATTTCACGAACGTCAATCGATCGATATCGGCAGAACCATAGCGCCTGATCCCACCGGGAGGACGCTGGGGTTCCGATAACAGGCCCCGCCGCTGGTAATAGCGAATGGTCTCGACATGGACACCGGTCGCCTTGGCCAGCCCACCGATGGTCAGTGGATTTACTTTATTCACCATGCGGGCTTACTCCGTAGTTGACTACGGCATCAGTTTACTTCATCAAACAAGGTCACTAATAGAGCATTTTCCCATGCTATCCATGGGTTGCCTTGCCTTATCCCGCACAGCAGGATAATTGTTTAACATCCTTGGTAAAGGTTTGAGCGCACAGCTTCAAACCTTCTACCATCGTCAGGTACGGGAACAGCTCATCGGCAATCTCGTTGACGGTCATGCGCGCACGTAGCGCCATCACCGCAGTCTGGATCAGTTCGCCGGCCTCACCCGCCACGGATTGCACACCCAGTAACCGCCCGCTTTCACGTTCCGCGACCATTTTGATGAAGCCCCCGGTATCAAAGTTGACCAGTGCCCTTGGCACGTTGTCGAGGGTCAGGGTGCGGCTGTCAGTGACGAAGCCTCTTGCCTCAGCGTCGGCTTCAGACAAACCGTAAGCGTTCATTCCACGACGTAGTTGACCTACTTCACGTCACGCAGAGGCCTTAATAACTCCGGCGAGACCTTGTACTGTTTGGGGCCGTCCTCGGCCAGAACAATCACACTCTTGCGGTTGATCTTGGTGACGATCCCCAGCACCGGGCCTTCCCGGCCCTCGAAGGTTACTTTCAGGCCCACCCGCAACTGACTCAGTGCCTGCAGATTTTCCTGATCCCTCAGTTCGTCGATGCGCCGGCAGACGTATTGATTCAATTCCAGCAACTGGTCGATGCTCATGTCCTCAATGCGCATGAACGGTGGCCTCCGGCTGTTTGCTCTGTCGATCAGGGTGGCGTGGGTCGATCAGCGCCCGCAACGGGTTCTCGGCGAACCGAGTTTTCCAGAGACGAGGCGTCAGGTCGCTGACGTCACTGGCCGGATGCTGGCTGATGCGTTGCAGCACGTCCACCAGGTAGGTGTAGGGGGTAATATCGTGCAGCTTGCAGGTGCTGATCAGGCTCTGGATGATGCCCAAGTGTTCCGCGCCTAGTTCGGTCCAGCAGAACATCCAGTTTTTCTTGCCCATGGGGATGGGCCGTAGGGCCCGTTCCAGGTGATTGGTATCGGGTTGTACGTCCGGATCTTCCAGGAACACCGTCAGGCTCGTTTCCCGGCCGAGCACGTAATTCAGGGCTTTGGTTAACGGTTCACTGGGTAACAGGCCGCCTTGCCCCAACTGATCCCGGCACCATTGGAAGAAGCCGCTGACGACCGGCTTCGCATGGTCCAGCCGGTATTGGCGCTTCTTCTCGCCGGTGAGCTCCTTTTCCTTAATGGTATCTTCAATCTGGTACAGCTTCGCGATCTGTTGCAGGGCTTCGGTGGCCTTCTCAGGATGATCCTTTTGGGCCTCAACGAAGCAACGGCGACTATGCACCCAGCATTGAGCATGAGTAATGCCTTTCTGGGCCGCGGCATAGCGGGCATATGCGGCATAACCATCGCTGATCAGAGTGCCACTGAATTGGTCGTTCAGAACCTGCTCGATGTGCAGTCGGCCCCGACTGTTCGAGTAGGTAAACACCACTTCGTCGTCATCACCGTATAGGGGCCAGAACCAGCCTGTTTTCATCTTGCCTTTCTGCGGGCCTGCCCGGCCCTGGTGGCCCGCTTTGATGGGTGTTTCGTCCATGGCCAGCACCCGGCTGCGCAGCACGTTGTCGGTCTGGGCGTCCACAATGGGCCGAAGCAGGTCGATGGCCCGCTTCACCAGGTTCGTCAGGGTGCTGCGGCTGAGGGTAATACCCGCTTGTTGAATGCGCTGGTGCTGGCGATACAGCGGCAGGTGGAACTGGAACTTGTCCACCAGCAACCCGGCCAGCAGGCTGACATCGGCCAGGCTGTTGTCCAGCACGTTGAACGGGGCTGGTGTTGTCACAGGTTTTTGATCCGTGCCCTTACGACGGAACACCGGGCGTTCGCATTTGAGCACCACATAGCTGGAGGCCCGCTGGGCCAGACGGTAGGTGGTTTTGGTGCCGATGATGTCGTATTGGTCGGCGTCCGGCCCGGTCAGCTCCGGCGGCAGTTGCTCGATCACTTCCACCGGCACATCCGCCGTAAAGCGCAGGCCAGTGTCGTTCAGACAATCGTCGTCCCGCTGCTTCTTGCCGGTGCCGCGCTGATAGGCCTTAATGGTGCGCCTCTCTTCCTCGGCAGGCTTCTCCGGCAGCGGTGCTTCACCGGGGGTGAACAGGCTATCCTGTTCTGGAATATCATAAACCTGCTTCTCGGATTTGGGGCCAAACAGCTGCTTCTTGAACCAGTCTAACTGGTGTTTCAACTGCCGAATGGATTCCGCCTGGGCCTCCAACTGCTCGCGCTGCAACGCATTTTCCTCGGCCAGGGCCGAGTAGGAAGGTGCATTGGGTTGGGGGTCGGAAGCCGTTGAATTCATGGCCGATATTATACCGGAAGTCCGTCTTCTATACCCCTCGAAAACGCTTGAATTGGCGGTATTTCTGCACCTCGATGCCATCGATCAGTAGTTGCAGATCCGTCAGGGTCAGGGCTCGCTGACCGGAGGCGGATAACGGCACCCGGAACTGCCCCTGCTCCAGGCGCTTGGCCCAGAGGCAATAGCCGGTGGCGGTAAAATACAGCATCTTCATCTGGGTCTTGCGGCGATTAACGAAGACGAAATACTGGCCGCTGAGCGGATCGTGCTTTAACTGATTCCGGACCAGGGCGCTCAGGCCCCGGAACGATTTGCGCATGTCGGTAGGCTCGGTGCACAGCCAGATGCGCGCCTGGCTATCGAGCCCGATCATCCGTTCTGGCTCAGCCGCAGTTCGACGCCGTTGCCCAGGCTCAGCACAATGTTCCAGCCTGGGCCGGACTGCGCTGCACCCATCAGAGAGGACAGGTCCAGAAAACCGGCTTCGCCGGAATCCGCTGAGTCACCGGCCGCCTGATCGGACAGGCGCTTGCGCCAGTTACAGAAACTGGCGTAGCCGATGTTCTCTTGTTTGCAGAACTTCGAAGCTGACAGACCACTGTCACGCTGCTGATTGACCAGAGCCTGCCACTGTTCGGGTGTGCGGTGCTTTCTCATAGGGGTAACCTCGTGTTGGAAAGTGTGAGGTTACTGTAGGGCGATTTTCAGCAGGGTGGCAGAACGTCGTGGAATGAACGCTTACGACAAACCGACGGTCGCAATCTGCGGATCGGTAAAGACCACTTCGGGCATGGCGCTGAGATCGAGCCGCGCATCACCACCGGTCATATTGACCGCTGCCCGACTGCCGCCCGCGGCCGCCACATAGACAAACTGCGGCTGGTCGGTGCAGTCCCCAGCAGCATAGATGTCGGGCACGGTGGTACGCAGACAGTCATCGACTAAAATCGCCCTGCGGGCAGTCTCGACGCCGATAGCCTCCAGGTTCAGCCTGTCTGTGTTCGGTGTACGTCCCACGGCCACCAGCAGCCGATCGGCCCGCAGCTCCCCCGCATTCGTGGCGAGAACGAACTCCTCATTGGTATAGCTGATCTGGCTCGCCTGCGTGTTATTCAGAACCTTGACACCCTCGGCCTGGAACGCGGTTTCAATGGCCTCGCCAACAGCCGGGTCTTCACGGGAAACCAGCCGGCTACGCGCCAGGATGGTCACCTCGCTGCCCAGCCGGGCAAACGCCTGTGCCAGCTCCACTGCCACGACGGACGCCCCGATGACAGTCAGTCGATCTGGAATGGTGTCGCTGGCCAGTGCCGTGGTGGACGTCCAGTACGGCGTATCGGATAGGCCCGGAACCGGAGGAATGGTTGGCCGCGCGCCGGTACCAATGAACGCTCTGTCAAAGCATACTTCGCTTTCCGTGCCGTCAGCTCCGGTAACCTGCAATGTATTGGCATCGATAAACCGAGCCTCACCCCGCAAGACCGTAATGGCCGGATTGTCTTCGAGAATCCCCTCATACTTCGCGTGACGAAGCTCATCGACCCGGGCCTGTTGCTGGGCGAGCAACCGGGGCCGGTCAATAGAAGGCTCGACCGCCGCAATGCCCTCGTCGAACGGGCTGGTGCGGCGCAGATGGGCCACGTGAGCGGCGCGGATCATGATTTTCGAAGGTACACAGCCGACATTAACGCAGGTGCCACCGATGGTGCCACGCTCGATCAGCGTTACCCAGGCTCCGCGTTCCGCCGATTTCAAAGCGGCGGCCATGGCACTGCCGCCACTGCCAATCACGGCAATGTGCAGATCGTTATCACTCATAAACACCACTCCTGAACGAATGTGCTATTGCAACAAAGTCTTGGTTTTTGATGGCTACTCCTGTTTTTCCAGGGTCTGTTTGAGCGTGGATGGATAGCCCGCGTTGGTGGTGGCCTGAGTTAATGCTTCAACGGAGGTTTTCTCATCGTCGAAAATAACCGTCGCATCACGCTCCTCATAGCGGACCTGGACAGAACTCACCCCATCAACCATCTTGAGAGCGGCTTTGACGGTGATCGGGCAGGCCGAACAGGTCATTCCGGGAACCGACAAGGTCACCGTCTTTTGCGCCGCCAAGGCAGGCAGGCTGAACAGCGCAAACAGTACGGCAGTGATCAGGGACTTTCTCATGGTGTATGGCCTCTCAGTAAAATAGCGGTAAGACGAAAGGGAATGCCAACGCGATCAGTACGAACAGCGCGACGATCCAGAAGGTGATCTTGTAAGCGGTGCGCACTTGCGGTACTGCGCAGACCTCGCCCGGATCGCAATCCTGTGCAGGCCGGTATATCCGACGCCAGGCAAAGACCATCGCCACCAGAGCAGCACCAATGAACCACGGCCGGTAGGGCTCCAGAGCGGCAAGGTTACCGATCCAGGCACCGGAAACACCAAGGGTGATCAGAACCAGGGGGCCAAGACAGCAGGCCGATGCGAGCACTGCTGCGACCCCGCCTGCGATTAACGACCCGCGACCGGATTTGGGCTCTGCTTTCAACTCTGACATTACGACGGTTCCTTTCACGGCTCTGCTGATTACCTCCAAAATACTTCCGTAGCCGGCTACGGAGTCAAGCTCTTCACTCTTATAGAATGCTCAGCACTCTTGACCCCGTACCGTGGTACGGGCACTAATGTGAGCTGAGAGTTGGTGAGGTGAGGATTCCGCCATGACTGACATGACCATTGGCAAAGTGGCTGACGTGGTGGGTGTCGGTGTCGAGACGATTCGTTTTTACGAACGCCGCAAGCTCATCGAGCAGCCACCACGTCCCAGGGAAGGTGGCTATCGTATTTACTCGGACACCACGGTAAAGCGACTGCATTTTATTCGTCGAGCGCAAGAGCTGGGCTTCTCACTGCGTGAGATCGCTGAGCTGCTCGCGTTGCGTGATGCCGAAAGCAACCAGGCAGACGCAAGTGATGTACGCCAGCGGGCGATGGCAAAGCTGCACGACGTAGACCAGAAAATTGACCAGTTACGGCGAATCCGCCAGGGGCTGGCGGCACTTGTGGACTGTTGTCCCGGACAGGGGCCGTTGCAGTGTTGTTCCATATTTGACGCCCTGGAGCAGAATGCGGGGCCTACAGGCGGGCCGATCATAAGTGAGGAGACAGACATGCAGACAATCAGGCTTTCAATCGGCGGCATGCACTGCGGTGGGTGCGAGGAAATTGTTCGTCATGTTCTCGAACAGCAAACCGGCGTCAAGGGGTGTTCCGTCTCCCATGAAAGCGGTGAAGCCCGGGTGGCAGTTGACGAATCAAGGATTTCGGACGAACAACTTGCGGAGGCTGTGCGTGGTGCGGGGTACTCCGCAAACATCATGAACACGACAGAATAACCCCTTGGAATTCTCGGCGGCCTTGCCTCTGGCCGCCGGCCTCGGGTTACTGGCCTTCGTTGAGCCTTGGTCTGCGGGTAGGGGCCGGGCCGAAAGTTTCGGGAATAAATCCCGGCCCGGTGACGCCTTTGGCTTCAGAGATCGTTTTCGACCGGTGCTTTGTTGGCAAGAGGTCTTGCCAGCACATGAGTCCGGCCGAACTTCTTTTAGCCTTTGGAGTTTGTAATATGCGTCCACCGATCCCCCATGCCATCACATCATTCGTCGCCGCAACCCTGCTCAGTGTCAGTGTGCCCGTGAGCGCGGCGGAAAACACCCGCTTTGAGCGCGGCAGCGAGGTGTACAACCAGCAGTGCGCTGCCTGCCATCAGGCTCAGGGTCAAGGCATACCGGGGTCGTTTCCCCCGCAAAAAAACCACACCGCTCAAATGTACAATGCCACTGACGGTATCGGTGGCCGCCGCTATCTGGGGCATGTGCTGCAGTACGGCCTGACCGGCCCCATCAAAGTCGACGGCACAAGCTACAACGGCAACATGCCGGCCTGGGGCGGTGCGCTCACTAGCCAGCAAATGGCGGATGTCCTGAATTACGTGCTGACGGCGTTCGGCAATGAAAAGCGGATTGCTGGTGAGTTTCAGCCCTACACTCCTGAAGACATCGAAGCGATTGCGGGTAAGGACCTGTCCGGCAAGGATGTTTACCAGCTGCGGCAGACCCTGCTGGGCCAATCGCCTGAGCAGTCGCGGAACAAAGCCACTCCCGTGCGGTCGGCGCCCGAACTAAGCCTGGAAAAGTCCATTCGCGACCCTCTGTATGTGGCGGTCCAGAACAGCGGCATCGTGAAAGTCCTACCCTCAAAACAGGCCTGGCCCGGCGTCGCGGGCGCTCACTACGATGCCCTGAGTCCTGATGGTTCCCGGCTGATGGTGTCCGGCTTCAAAACCGGCAATGTCTACGTTTTGAATACCGCCAGCGGTGAGGTGATGGCCAGCGTGCCGATCGGTGAGGTGGCCCAGGGCGTAAAAATCTCACCGGATGGCCGTTACGGCCTCGCCGTGGCGCCGACCCAGGGCGACGTTGCGGTGATCGATATGAATACCCTTGAACTGGTCAGGAAAATTCCAGTGGGCAAGGTACCCCACAACCTCGTTTACAGCGCCGACGGCACACTCGCCTACGTCACGCTGCAGGGCGAAGGCGCGCTGGCGGTAGTGGATATGCGGGCTCTGGAAAAACAGCGTCAGATCCCCACTCCGGGTCTCAAGACGCCTCACAACATTGACATCAGCGCCAACGGTCAACGGCTATGGCTGCGCGACTTTACCGGCAACGTGGGGGTACTGGACCTGGCTAGCGAAACCATGCTGAAAACTTTTAAAGTGGGTAGTGGCCATGGCGGCATCGACGTGGTGCCTGGCGAGCAATACGTCGCAACCGGTGCGATTTCTGCGTCCGTGGTCACTATAATCGACTCCGAGAGCCTTAAAATTGTCAAAAATGTCGACGTGGGCGTTGGCCCCCACGGCGTTCGGGCAAGCCGCGATGGCCAGTTCATTTACGCGTCGGTCACAGCGGATAACCACATTGCCGTTATTGATACCCAGTCCCTCGAGGTGGTCCGCCGGGAGCCAGTTGGAGGCCAGTTCCCCTTCTGGCTCGCAGTACCGGGCAATCCATAAAAAAGTCGGGAATAAAAGGCGATCCGGTGACGCCCTCCAGTAAAGTAACCATAAATAGGTAGCGGGCAGCCCCATGCGCAGCACTGGAAGCAGGCAGCAATTCGACACCCTGGTACGGCCCTGGCGCTACCGCCTGTACGGTGTTGCGCAACGCCAGGCCCCCTCACAGGAAATGGCGGAGGACTGGACCCAGGAGACCTTGCTCCGGGCCTGGCGGGACTTTGACCAACTGGACGATCACGTGGCGGCCTACGCCTGGCTGCTAAGGATTCTCAACCGGGTGGTCGCCGATGACTATCGGCGGGATGGGCGCCGGCAGCAACTGGCTCCGGTGCTGACCACCGGTGACGCGGTGTTGAATGGGTATCCCTGCAGTGCCCCGGGCCCCTTCGATCAGGTCCTGAAAAACCAGAGCGATGCGCAGGTCATGGCTGCGGTTCACGCCCTGCCGGACAGCTTTCGGCAGGTCATTCTGTTGCGGGACTTTGAGGAGCTGAGCTATCAGGACATCGCACAAATTTTGGATCTGGCACCGGGGACGGTCATGAGTCGCCTGTCACGCGCGCGGCGCCTGCTCGCTAAGCGACTGATCAAGGCAAACCCGAGCGCCCTGGCTACCAGCCACACAAAATACACATCGGTGAATCCTCATGAGTGATCTCAAAAACACAAACACCCACGAATGGTCCGACCTGCACGCCGAAATCCAGGATTGGCTGGCGGGCTATGCGGATGGTGAGTTGGATGAGCATCACACCGCCCTGGTCGAGGCCCATCTTGCTGGATGCAAGACCTGCCAACACGATGTCGAACGTCAGCGGATTCTTTCCGAACGACTGCAGATGATACCCACTCCGGGACTGTCCGCCGATTTTGACGGGCGGCTCGATATCGCCCTTGCAAACGCCCCCGCTGGTGGCAAGCGCCCATCCGGTCGTCGCCGCATGACGAATCTGAAACGCTGGCTGAGCAGCCTTCGCCCGTCGGTTGTAATTGGCAGTGGCGGTTGGGCCGTTGCCCTGGTACTGGCAGCGGTACTGCTGATGCCCAGCGTGACGCCGGATAATATCAACAGGATTCCTATGGTTAGTGACGTGCTGAACGATTATCAGCGTGTCGCCCTTGAGGAACTGCCTATCCAGGCCGGCAGCTCGGAAGTATCTCCGCCATTGCCGTGGGCAAACAGCCGGGTGCTGGCAACCTGGATGACCCGAGTGGGGGGCGAGCCTGCCCAGGCGTACGCCATACGCCAGGACAACAGCCTAGTCATCCAGTATCGTATCTCGGAGCGCGTGTTCTTCCGGAATCCGGATGTGCGACAGGCGGTGGCCCGAGCCGGCGACTTTCGTACCCGGGCCGATCAGTTGGAGGTGCTCGGGTTACCCATGGAGGACTCGGGACTGCTGGTGGTTGCGCCAGCCGGGAATATGCCGGCGGTGAGCGAATCCACGACGGGGGCCTCCTGACACGCTGTCAATGGTGATTGTTTGACCATGACCTACTACACTGAATCAAAATCAGGTTTGTCACGAATTCATGGCACCGATGACCACCGTCTGCAAGTGTTCTGAGCAAACATCAACGAGGGAAAACCATGTCTGTTTTCGATGCGTCTTCAACGTCCCAACGTACACCCGAAAGTTCTTTACCGATAAGTCGCCGGCGCCTGCTGCTGGGCTCTGCCGGCGCCATGGCCTCCGTCAGCCTACTGGGGCTGAGCCCCCTTGCCAGGTCGGAGGAACCCAAAACGCTGCCCGATTACGTGCGCTGGAAAAACGCCAATGACGTGATCGTGCACAGCGCCAACACCATCGAAACCGAGCGCGGCGCCATTGGCAGTGGTGTGGTGACGAACAGTGACAAACTGGGCGGTCTCCAGCTCCAAGTGCAACACGCGGTTAATGAACGCCTGATGGCGCATCCTGGGTTCGCTTAAGCAGATCCATAAAGACCTCCAGCGGCGCTTTGAAGCCCAGTCGCTTTCGAGGCCGGGTATTGAGCTGGAAGGCGATGGCGTCCAGCTCGTCCTGACTGAACACGGACAGATCCGTCCCCTTGGGCATGTACTGGCGCAAGAGTCCGTTGGTGTTCTCGTTGATAGCGCGCTGCCAGGGGCTGTGCGGGTCAGCGAAGTAGATCGCGGTACCGGTCTTCTGAGTGATTTCGGCATGACGCACCAACTCGCGGCCCTGATCGTAGGTGAACGTCTGGCGCATTTCCAGCGGTACCCGATTGAGAGCCGCGCTGAAGCCGTGAACCGCAGCGGTCGCGGTGGAACCGTCCATCTTGGCCAGGAACACTAGGCCGCTCACCCGCTCGACCAGTGTCCCGACGGCTGAACGGTTGAACGCACCCTTGATCAGGTCGCCTTCCCAGTGCCCGGGCAGGATCCGCTCATCGACTTCAGGCGGGCGCAGATGGATGCTGACCAGGTCCGGGATTTGCTGACGACGGTCTGCGCCACCCGTACGGGGACGGCGCTTGGTATGGCCCTGACGCAGGCAAGTGATTAGTTCCTTGCGCAGTTCGCCGTGAGGCGTGGCATAGATCGTCTTGTACACGGTCTCGTGGGAGACCTGATACTCGGGATGGTCCGGAAACATAAGTTTCAGTGTGCCGCTGATTTGCTGGGGAGACCACCGGTTTCGCAACATGTCGAGAACCACAGCATACAGGTCCGTTCCTTCGACTAACTTGCGTCGCGGCCGACAACGAGCACGCGCCGAGCGCGCCATACATCCTGCCGCTTCGGCGTCATAGGACCGGTCGTCGACTGTGCGCCGTTGTAGCTCTCGACTCAAGGTGCTGGGGGAGCGTTTCAACTCACGAGCGATGGCCCGGAGGCTAAAGCCCTGACGCTTCAGGAACATGAGCGTGACACGGTCAGTGGTGCTGAGGTGATGATAGTGATTTGGCATGGCAACACGTTACTCGATTAGCGAGTGTTGCACTTGGTTATTGAGCGCGCGGTGAATAGATTAAAAAAGAGGCAAAATAATGATATTAAAAAAATAATTAGAGGTAGTCGATCTAAATATAGAAATCGAATATGAAAGAATTCAAAGCGGAATCGTATTCAAAAACTTGAGTTACAAATCCTAACAAGTGCAGGTTGTCGGACGTGTACTACGCTGCGCTCCGTACCCGCCGCAACTGCAAGCGTTAAAGCTGAAAAGCCGAGTCGTGGCACCTGATACCCATCCGTGTCAAAATTGGGTGATACGTGAACGAGAGGTTTCTTCTATGAATCTCCAAAAAATTGAAGACGAGGCGCTCCACCTCCCTATAGAGGAGCGAGCGCAATTGATCCAGCGATTGGTATTGAGTCTGGAGTCTCCGTCAGAAGAAGAGCTCAGATCCGATTGGTTGCTTGAGGCCCGGCGCAGGGGCGAAGAGCTCGACAATGGCACAGTTCAGGCTGTGTCTGGCGATGAGGTCATGAGGAAGGCTAGAGCACTGATCAAATGAACTATTCTTTTCACCCGGCAGCGGAAGCCGAGTTCTTGGAGTCAGTTGGTTATTACGAATCAAAAGTTCCGGGATTGGGTGGTGCCTTTATAGAAGAATTTGAGGCCCTGGCCAATTTAGTTAGCGAGTCACCAAAAGCCTGGCAAGTTGAGTTGCCGCCAGATATTCGCAGAGTGCCCCTTCACAGATTTCCCTTATCTATCGTTTACCGTGAGAGCCCTGATGGTTTTCAGGTTCTGGCTGTTGCCCATGACCGCCGGCGTCCGCAGTACTGGCTGGGTAGGCTTTAACAATCGGCTGCACAGCGACCGATTTTCCGCCGCTCCGCGGCTCCAAACCGGCGCGTGAGCCGGGCGTTAGGGTTTAAGGAGGCATTGCGTGGTAAAACAAAACTTTTCCGAGTTCGAGCTCATCGTAATTCGCAGCCAGAATGAACTCGGAACAGCTGTTCTGCTTGTGTTAGCTTGGATTGCTGCCAGCGATGGTTCCGTAGACGAAAGAGAGGCGAAGCAATTATCCGAAATATCTGTTGCCTCGAAGCACGGTCACGAGGTCGAGCCACTACTACGCTTAGTTAAAAACCCCGACATAAAAGCGATTCAACTCGCATGTGAAATCGTTGCTAGGCATTTTCGGGGTGACAAGGCTAGGCTGTTTTTGGAAATGGCGATTGGAATGTCAATCGCAGATGGCTACTTGCTGCCAACGGAAAATTACATTCTCAGACTTCTGGCAGATTTACTAGCGGTTGACAGCGTTGGATTGAATTCTTTATTTGAAGAAGTAACAGGCCAAGGAATACCAGACCCATCGGATATAAGCTCATCAGGCTACTGGAGAAGCAGAGAAGAATCCAAAGCAAAATCTGATCAAAAATCAAGCCGAGAAGAAAGGGCCAGATCAACCCCTCATTCGAGTAAATCTGCCCAAGCGTATGCGGTTCTAGGATTGGAGCCAGGGGCCAGTAGAGAGGAAATACGAAAAGCATTTAGACGCTTAGCGCAGATTCACCATCCAGACAGATTCTCGTCGCTAGGAGAGGAGTCGGTAGCCGCAGCTACAACAACCTTTCAACGGATCAACGAGGCTTACAAACACTTGGTGAAGTATGCGTAATTTGTATAAACGCCTTGGTATTGAGCCTTCGGCCTCGGAGCAGGAAATAAAAGCTGCAATAGCGAGGTGCACTAACTCAACCATCAAAACTGATGGTTCCGAGGTGCTGCTCAATCCGTCGAGGCGTCGGAACTATGATCGAGTTCATAGAACCCTATGCGATATCGGAATTCTTCGCGCTCACCTTGGATTAAGCCACGGAAACAACTGGGGGAGCCCTGAATCCGATGATTTTCGCGTTGAGCCAACTCACGGCCTCTCTTTATATGATGATCTCGTCGCTAAGATCAAGCGCTTAAATAAAAAATCCAAAGGTGATGGCTTTGTAAATTCAATTAAAGATTTCATTGCAGGAATCTTTCGGCTCGCTGCTGTCTTTGGGTCGATAGCGGGCGTAATCTGGATAATATCCATTTGGGATGATAGTTCTCGCTCGTCCAACGCGCCCCGCAGCAGCTATTCGCCCCCTTCGCAGCCGGCTTTTAATGAGCCAGCGCTTCAGCTCCCGCAATCGGGTACCATCCGTCGATATACATCTCGGGCAGGCGTCGCCCCGCTAGAAATAAAAACAAGCGCAGGCTCCAACTATTTGGTTAAGCTCGAAGATGTTTCTAGCGGAAGTAACATACTGGACGTATTTATTCGCGGCGGTTCAACAATAGAAATAGAAGTTCCTTTGGGAACATACCGTTTAAAGTACGCGGCAGGCCAAACATGGTATGGATGCAAGCATTATTTTGGGCCTTCAACTGGATACAGCAAAGCTGATTCCAATTTTAGGTTCTACAACGATGGCTATAGGGTCAGTGGCTACACCGTCACTTTGTATCAAGTGCGCGATGGCAACCTCAGTACAAGCCGATTGTCACCGGGACAATTTTAGCCCGTGTACAGGTTGAGCCCTAACAAGTGCATGGAGTGGGACGTTTTTTCCGCTACGCGCTTCGCGCTGCACTCCAAAAACGCCCCTCATACACGGCGTTATGTGCCAAAAATGAGGAAAATATGAATAGTGACTTAAACGACTTAATTGACAAGTACCGGTCTGACAATGAATCCGTATTCAATACGTGGTTTATTAATAATGACGAAAGACTAAAAGCCTTTCGTTCAATACGCCGTGGTGTTCAAAGTGTAATCAATGATATTAAAAATAAGGAATTTGGGAATGACTACAAAGGTTCATCGTTAGAGTTTGTTTTAAACTGTATCACAGAACAAAAACAAGTTTTCATTGGAGCATCGCATGCTTTTTACTGGAAACCAAAGTTAAGAATTCCAGACATTTATGAAAATGAAGAAAATAAAATGTCTTTTGGTCAATTTCTTGAAAATTGCTTCGCAGCCAAAAATGAAGAGCAAATCCTAAAGGAAATAATCAACCTAGATGAGAAGAAAATAAAGGGTCTTGGTCCGGCAGTGGCAAACATTTTATATTTCCTTCATCCTGAAATAATCCCTCCATTTAATACAGCAATAGTCAATGGTTTTAATCATTTATTCAAAGAAAAAGTTAAACTTGGTTCCTGGACTGAATACCTTCGTATGCGTGAGGTCATTTTACAAAAAAACAATAAGCATAAAAAATCACTGTCAAAAGATTTAGGTGCAATTTCAGGCTTGCTGTTTGACATTGGTGTAAAAAAAATAATGGTTGGCGACGAAGGAAGTCTTTCGGAAAAAGAAAAAGCAAAGATTGAAAACCTTCTCAAAAAAAGGCACAAAGAAGTAACCAGTGAAAGAGAGCAAGAAAACTTGCATACTGAAATGCAATACCATTTATTGAAGATCGGAAAAGCTTTAGGGTATCAAGTAATTAGTGCTTCTAATGATCGTTCTAGAAATTTTCAAGGAAAAAACTTTTCATCCTTGTGCCTCCCTTGTTTCCCTGAAATTAATGTAGAAAAAGAAACAAAAAATACAATTGCATTAATCGATGTAATTTGGTTTGAAAATAATACAAAGAATATTGTTTGCGCTTTTGAAGTTGAAAAAAGTACCTCAATCTATTCGGGAATACTCAGGCTGACTGACCTATATCACTCGTTTCCAGAAAACCCTTCCTCTTTATTTTTAATAATACCTGACAATAGAGAAAAAGAGCTGTTGCTACAGTTAAGCAGGCCATCAATTAAATCCAACGGAACTAAAATTCACTATATTAAATTTTCAGTCCTGAAAGAAAATTGCGAAGCAATCTGTAAGTTTGGAACAGGAAAAGAAACTCTACTAAAAATAGCGAACCAATAAGAACAGGCACATAACAAACTAATCAACCGGACGGAAAATACGTCTGTGCTAAATTGAAAAGCAAAACCAAATTGCGGTGGTGTTCGGGCCGTTCGTCGCCGCCGGTTATCATGAACCGTTAACAGTATCTAGGCTGGTGCCTTGACAATAATTATTATGTAACTACAATGTAGTTATGAGCCATTATTCCTTTGACTGGGATCCTCGCAAGGATGCCGCTAATCGCAAGAAGCATGACGTCTCGTTCCAGGAGGCCAAAACTGCCTTTACGGATGAGTTCGCACGTCTCATAGCTGACCCAGACCATTCTGAAGAGGAGGACCGGTTCATTCTCCTCGGTACAAGCATTCATTCTCGCTTACTGGTGGTGTGCCACTGCGTTAGGGACGGTGAGGTTATTCGAATTATCTCCGCCCGTAAGGCAAATAGGCGAGAACGAAATACTTATGAAGGGTACAGACATGCGTGATCATTACGATTTTTCCGAATCCGTCAAGAGTCCATACGCCAAGAAGCTCAAGAAGCAGGTTACGATCCGGCTGGATGAAGATACCGTTGCGTACTTTAAGAATCTTGCTGAGCAAAAAGACCTACCTTATCAGAGTCTTATCAACCTCTACCTACGTGATTGCGCTCAGTCACACAAAGATCTGAAAATTGAGTGGAAGTGAACTGTTAACAAGCGGCTTCTGGCGGACAGGCCAAAGCTCCGGCCAAAAAACGGCCTCCACTTTGCCCTGCCGCAGAGCCGGGCGTAAAATTTTTTGCCTAACCTCGCAGACTATGCTGTAATACGTTGTAGTCACTAGGTATGAGGGGCATAGTCATGAGCGTCACCACAGTTCGCCTTCAAGCAGAAGTTGAACAGCATCTGGAAGCAATCGCCAGCAGGCTACACCGTAGCAAAGGCTGGGTAATTAACCAGGCATTGTCGGAATACATAGAAAAGCAGCAGCTTGAGCAAGAGCGGTGGAAACAAACGTTAGAGGCAATGGAGTCTGCTGCCCAAGGCAAGGTTGTTGATGCCAGCGAGGTCCACAGTTGGCTTAATAGCTGGGGAACCGAAAACGAGCAAGATGCGCCGAGGTCAGGTAAGTGAAACTGGTTTACACCGACGAAGCCGTTGAAGACTTGAAGCGCCTAAGGGAGTTTATCGCCGTTCACAACCCCTCTGCGGCAGGCAGGATAGCCACAGAACTGGTTAGCAAAATCGAATTACTACCAGGCTTCCCCAGAATGGGAACACCGGTTGAAATGGCACCGGTACCGGATTCCATCCGCGACATGGTCTTTGGCAAATACGTTGTTCGCTATTCCGTACATGTGAGCGCCATCATTATTCTAAGGGTATGGCACGAGCTGGAAGGTGAACGATAGCAATTTAATCAGCCGCTGTTGTCGGACAGTTTTTCCACCGCTGCGCGGTTCCAAACCTGCCGCAAAGCTTCGCGTTAGACTTGCAAGAGAACATCGCGCATCGTGATGTCGTTTTAACAACCGGAGACATGCCATGGTCAAAGTAGCCTTGTTCGTTCGCCTTGAAGCGAAACCCGGAAAAGAGAAAGAGGTTGAGAACTTCCTTGTGAGTGGCCTTCCCATCGTCAATGAGGAGCCTGACACCACTGCGTGGTTTGGCATTCGCCTTGGACCAAGCACTTTCGGAATCTTTGATGCTTTCCCGGATGAAGCGGGTCGGCAGGCCCATCTCTCCGGCAAGGTCGCAGCCGCGTTGATGGAAAAGGCAGGTGAGTTGTTCTCCGAGCCCCCGTCCATAGAAAACGTTGATGTACTTGCGGCAAAGCTACCTGGCTAGCAAGCCTAACAATTCGTTCAAGCCGAGACCGCTTCGCGGCCTCGGCTTGGTGCCGTGGTATCGTTGCACCCGCCTCGGCCGCGTGCGCGGTCCGGCTTAACTCAGGTGTTAACTGTCAAAAGGAATATGCCATGTACAAGGAGTTTGAAAATCCGCTTCCGCCTAAATTCGGCCGAATGTTTGTCGGCAACGATGCGAAATTGAACCAGGGGCCGCCGAGACCAAATGACACCGTGACGATTCGGGCGGGAGATTCCATAGACTTCTATATCCTTGTCGAAGAATGCGCCCCCGATCTCGTTAGCGGTGAACTAGTGGGTATTGGCCCAGATCCCAGATGGGAATACCAAGGCTGGTCCTATGGAGGCAAGATAAAGGTTCCAGAGTCAGCAGTTACGGCGATAATTCGGGCAGATTAATCAGTTAACCAAGCGGTCAACCGGACCCCAAAAGCGTGCCGCTTTTGGTTCCCTCCGTTGCGCTCCGGCGCCGGTTACCTCAGCGTTAGGGCTTACTGCGTCCCAGCCAATAGCCAGGTTTTCGGGAATGGTGAGCAACCGCAATGACTATAGCCTCTTCTGGCAGTTCAATGGCGACTATATCGTATGGGAAGCGCTCCAGAATCAGGCGTCTTGCACCGGTATCGCCGGCTTCTTTGGGGAGAGGTGATAAAGGGAGGAAGTCTTCTTCAATAACGTCGATAGCTGCATCAACAGCAGCGAAAAACTCGGCTCCGAGTCCAGGCTGCTCATATTCATACCATGCTGCTGCCTCTATCGCTTCCTGCGAGGCCTCTTCCAGTATCCTTACCTTTCGCACTGTTACTGGCCCAACCTCGCTCTCATCTTTGATCGAAATTCTTCACGGCTGAGCAGCGTGGCTTTTCCGCTTTTGACATTGGACACACGGCGAACAATTTCATCGTTCCACGCCTGTTCTACCGAGTCGTCACGGGGGCCGTCCAGACTCATTATGAGCTCCCGAGCCAACGCTGCACGTTCCGACTCGGAGAGAGTCGAAATCTGGGAGCGTAGGTGGTCTAATGTTTCGGTAGCCATGGAGCCTCCGCAAATGACGATACGATTATGCTATCCCTATTCAAAGGCCCTAACAAGACCAGGCACGGCGACGGCTACTACATTCCGGCTTCGCCTACATTCCGTAGCCGCGCATGCTGGCTGGCGTTAGCCAGGGCGCTCGTCTTGACGTACGTACCTAGAGGCGTACACTTTGGTGAAAAGTTAAACACGCAAGAGGTGCGTCATGGCCGGAATCACAGCAACTGAGGCGCGCAGCAACCTTTATCGGTTGATTGACGAGACCGCCGAGTCCCACCAACCAATCGTCATTATGGGTAAGCGGAATAAAGCTGTTCTGGTATCCGAAGAGGACTGGTCTGCCATTCAGGAAACACTTTACCTGCTCTCCGTGCCAGGTATGCGGGAGTCTATTCGTGAGGGGATGGATACCCCGGTCGAGGAATGTGATGAGGAGCTGGACTGGTGACATGGAAGTTGGTTTACACCAAGCAAGCCCAGAAAGATGCAAAAAAGTTGGCCTCCAGCGGCCTCAAACCAAAAGCCCAGGAACTGTTAGCGTTAATAGCGGAAGATCCTTATCACAAGCCGCCTCCGTTTGAGAAGCTAATTGGTGATCTTGCGGGGGCCTATTCGCGCCGCATTAATATTCAGCATCGCCTGGTCTACCAAGTACTGGAGGACGAGCAAGTGGTGAAAGTCCTCAGACTCTGGAGCCACTACGATTAATGCATAATCAGTGGTGATACCGGAGCTGGGCGATAAGCAAAGCGTCATCCGTGACTTTGTAAGCTATTCGGTGTTCTTCGTTGATCCGGCGAGACCAGTACCCGGCGAGGCTGTGTTTGAGGGGCTCTGGTTTGCCAACACCTTCGAACGGTTCTCGTTTGGTCTCTTTGATCAGTTTGTTGATTCGGTTAAGTATCTTTTTGTCGGTTTTCTGCCAGTACAGATAGTCTTCCCAGGCGTTCTCGGAGAAGATGAGTTTCATTCAAGAAGTTCCTTTTCTTGACCACCGCCTTGCTCCAGCTCGGCAACGGATTCCAGCAAACGCCGTGCGTTTTTTGGTGCGCGCAGAAGGTATGCAGTCTCTTGCAGCGCCTCGTAGTCCTCTAGGGAGATCATTACCACGGACTGCGACTTGTTCCGGGTGATGATCACAGGGGAATGGTCTTCACAGACCTGCTCCATGGTTTTTGCTAGATTGGTTCTAGCGGCTGTGTAGCTAATGGCATCCATAAGGTTGCTCCTGTACAGGATGTTGACCCTGGTCAGGATACTGTACACAGAAAGATTTAACAATCGGCTGCACAGCGACCGATTTTTCGCCGCTTTGCGGCTCCAAACCGGCGCGTGATCCGGGAGGCGGATAACGGCACCCGGAAGTGCCCCTGCTCCAAGCGCTTGGCCCACAGGCAATAACCGGTGGCGGTAAAATACAGCATCTTCATCTGAGTCTTGCGCCGATTGACAAAGGCGAAATACTGGCTCGCCCGCAGGATGCGCTGCATATGAGCCAGCTGCGCCACTGGCTGCAGCAAGACTTTGGCCCTTCAGCACCATCACCAAGGACGACGCCATGATTCAACCGGTTATTCTGAGCGGTGGCAGCGGCACCCGGCTTTGGCCGCTCTCCCGCGAGCAGATGCCCAAACAGTTTTTGCACTTAACCGGCGAGCAGAGCCTGCTTCAGCAAACGCTCACCCGCCTTGAGGGCTTGACGACGCTACCGCCGATGCTGATAGGCCACCACTCGCACCGGTTCTTAATGGCCGAGCAACTTCGCGAAGTTCAGCAAAAGGGCCAGATCGTACTAGAGCCAGCAGGGCGCAATACCGCCCCGGCGATTGCCTGCGCGGCACTGCTGGCAAGGCAAACGGGCGAAGACCCGCTGCTGCTGGTATTACCTGCAGACCACGTGATAGGCGATGCGCTAGCGTTTACCGATAGCGTGCAGCGTGCTGAACCGCTCGCGGAGCAGGGCTATTTGGTCACCTTTGGCGTGGTGCCGACGCACCCAGAAACCGGCTACGGCTACATTGCCTGTGGCAATGCGCTGGGGGCAGGGCACCATCTGGAGGCGTTCATCGAAAAACCCGCGCTAGAGCGCGCCAAAGCATTGCTTGAGCAGGGCGATACGCTTTGGAATAGCGGTATGTTCTTGCTGCGTGCCTCCCGCTATTTGGCGGAACTTGAACGGCTTCAGCCAGACATGCTGGCCGCCTGCCAAGAAGCCGTAGCCCGCGCCCACCGTGATTTGGATTTTCTGCGCTTGGACGAGCAGGCGTTCCAGCGCTGCCCCAGCGAATCGATCGATTACGCGGTCATGGAGCACTGCTCCCAGGCTGCCGTGGTGCCTTTGGATGCCCAATGGGGCGATATAGGCAGCTTCGATGCGCTGATGGCGACCCATACGCCTGATACAGCGGGCAATGTGGTCACCGGGGATGGGGTGTTGAGCGATACTCAGCGCTCGTTAGTGGTAGCGAACCACCGATTGGTGGCCACACTTGGCGTTGAAGACCTGATCGTGGTGGAAACCTCGGACAGTGTACTGGTGGCCCATCGCGACAAGGCGCAGGGCGTTAAGCAGCTTGTCGCGGCGCTGACCCAGGCTGGGCGCAGCGAGCCGCATACCTCGCCGCAGGTACACCGCCCTTGGGGCAGCTTTCAAGCCATGAACAGCGGCGAGCGCTACCAAGTGAAGCATATTACCGTGCGCCCTGGGGCGCGGCTTTCGCTACAGCGCCACCACCACCGCGCGGAGCACTGGGTGGTGGTCAGCGGCACGGCTAAGGTGACGCTGGATGAACGCACGTTTTTGGTCAGCGAGAACCAGTCCACTTACATTCCCATTGGCGCACTGCACCGTTTGGAGAACCCGGGCAAAATCCCACTGGAGCTGATCGAGGTACAGTCCGGCAGTTACCTGGGCGAGGATGATATCGAGCGGTTGGATGACGTGTACGCTCGCCACAGCGATGAGTAATTGAGCGCACTTACCAGAGCCAGCTACCGGGCCGTGCCGGTGGTTGGCCTTTACGCACCGCCACCCAACCGATAATGCAGCGCACGCCTAGCCATACCACCAGCAGCGGCCAGAGCAGTGTCCCGATAAAGATCAGGCTCAGGGTAAACGTGACGATAAAGTAGAGGCTGCCGATCCAGAACGTGCGGATGAGGTAGCGGTAGTGGGCCTGTAGCCAAGGCGCTGCTTCTTTGCGATAGACATAGGCGATAATCACACCGATCAATAGCGTGACATTAGCCGTGACCAGCCCTGCTAAATAGAGGGCATAAATAATTTGCGTGGGACGCGTATCCTGTTTGGGGAGGTACTGCTCAGTCATGCCCATCCTCACTTAATAGAGACGGAAATCGTTGGCGTTAGGCAGCCCTTGCTGCTCTTCCACTACTTTGCGGTAGCGTTTGTACTCCCACTGATACTGCGCCGGATCCAGGGCAATGGAGGCTTCAACGCTGGCATTCACGCCGGTAGCTGACTCTGTATCATCAGCGCTATACACCCGCTCGTCAGCGTCTAGGAAGTGGATCTCGAAGCCTTTGCCAGGAATACGCAGGGCCACACCGGTGACCACCCGTGCCTGTGTGCGCGCCACCAGCTTGGGTAACAGCGTCGCGGTATAGGAATCGCGGCCATAGAACGGCGCAAACACGCCGCTACCCCAGTCCGGCTCTTGGTCCGGCAAAATACCAATGGCCTCGCTACGTTTCAGCGCTTTGAGCAGCGCCGCCACGCCCCGTGGGTTAGTGGGCACGAGCTTTGCCCCCATGCGCTCGCGGCCATGGCGGATAATCGGCTCCAGCCCTGCGATTTTGGGCGGCTCGTACATAGCGGTAAACGGAAAGTGGCTGGAAAGCCAAAAGTTCAGCACTTCCCAGTTTCCAAAGTGAGGAGCAAGCACGATCACGCCGCGCCCCTCGGCCCGGGCGCTATCCAGCTTGTCGCGGCCATGTACCGCTAGAATGCTGGCTTCTACCTTCTCGGGCGGGGCCATCCAGGCGTGACCGAGTTCCAGCATCGTCGCGGTGGAGTGCTGTAGGCTCTGTTTGGCCAGGGATTGCCGTTGATTGGCAGGCGCGTCGGGGTAGACCACCTTCAGATTGATCTCGGTTACCTTGCGCTCGCGTTTGCTAAAGCGATACACCTGCGGGCCGACCAGAGCCGCAATGCGCCAGAGCCAGCGCACCGGCCAGCGGGAGAGCGTGCGCCATAGCGTTGCAATGGCACGGGCTTGAAAGCGCGATGCAGGGGGAGTTGCCTGTTCGGTCATGGATTACAGTAGCCAGCTATCGACATTGGAGGGCGCGCGCTTCTCCTGCAGCCCTTTAAAGCCCTTTACGCAGCGCACGATAAACCACACGACCAACGCCAACAGCATGGGGAAGCCAACAAGAATCAGGGTAAGCAGCGTAGCGATACTGCCGTAGAGCAGGCCAATCCAGAAGGTGCGGATCTGATAGCGGTAGTGCTCATCTAGCCATACTGGACCTTTGCCGCGGTAGACATAAGCAATAATCACGCCGATTAGTGACGTAAAACCCAACACAAAGCTTGCCAGGTAGAGAGCGTAAATCACCATGGCCATGGTGGTGTCTGGGGCGGGGGAGGTCTCTTCCGACGAAGTGTGGTGGTTAACCACTTCGCCTTCCAATGGGGCGTCATCACGCATGGGCGTACCTTTTCTATTCAGTTTAATTCGAGCATCCTGCGGACACCTTCTCTGCGCGCTATGATAGCGTGGGCAGTGCGACTTATCACCCGCAGGCCACCCACGCCTAGGGTTGAGCGCTTAACGCGCTGCCGGGCGGCAGATTTCCAGCAGGTTGCCGTCGGGGTCGCGCAGGTAAATCGACTCGATGGGGCCGCTGGCACCCTGGCGGGCCACGGGGCCAAGCTCGACCTCGATGGCCAGTGCATCCAGGTGCTGCTTAAACTCGTCCAGCGGTAGCTGGCAGCGCAGGCATAAATCCAGGCTGCCCGGTGTCGGCGTGGCTGAAATGGGCGCGATATCGGTATCGGTTTGGTGCAAGCGCAGGGCCGTGTCACCCAGCATCAAGTCAACGCGCTGAGCGTCCCGATAGCGTACATCCAGGCCTAATACACGAGAGTAAAAATCCACTGCGCGACCCATATCGGTCACGGTAACCACAAGATGATCCAGACCTGAGAGCATGCCTCTTTCCTTAATACAAACGTAAAACCAGAGAATACGATGATGCGACGCTGTCCGCTATGCCACGCGCAGGAGTCTGCGCTGTACCACCAAGACCGTCGCCGTGATTACTACCAGTGTGCCACGTGTGCGCTAGTGTTTGTGCCTAGCGAGCAGCATTTAACCGCTGCCGCCGAAAAAGCCGAGTACGACCAGCACCAAAACTCGCCGCAGGATACGGGATATCGGCGCTTTTTGGGGCGTTTATTTAATCCGTTGGCAACAAAGCTAGCTCCTGGCGCAAGAGGGCTGGATTTTGGCTGCGGCCCTGGGCCAACGCTCTCGGTGATGTTTGAGGAAGCGGGCTTTGATATAGATGTGTATGACATCTTTTACGCGCCCCATGCCGCGAATCTGACTCGCCAGTATGACTTCATTACCGCCACCGAAGTAGTGGAGCACTTGGCGGCACCGGGCGAGGCGCTGAACCAGCGGGTCGCGCAACTGCTACCCGGAGGCTATCTTGGGCTGATGACCAAGCGAGTGACGAGCCAGCAAGCCTTCGCCCGCTGGCACTATATTAACGACCCAACCCACGTGTGCTTTTTTAGTGAAGCGACCTTCCGCTGGTGGGCGGCTGAACAGGGTTTAACAGTCGAATTTACTGGCAACGACGTGGTAATTTTTAGAAAACACTAATCTGCTTGCTATAAGGGCGAAAAAGCATTGACTTTGCGCCTATGGAAGCAATAATTGCGCGCCCGTTTTCTTGCCTGTTTGATGTGATGGCGTGTTAACGGCAACGATTCATCCATTGAGCAAGGTGAGGTACGCATGTCGCGGCAACTGCTGGCCATGGCGTTAGCGCCCCTACTAGGGCTGTTTATTCTTGGGATTGGCAATGGCTTTCTCGCCACGCTGATTACCGTGCGCTTAGACGCAGCAGGTGAATCGGCGACGGTGATCGGGATTGTCTCGTCAGCCTATTTCATCGGCCTGGCCCTGGGGGCCATGTTTAATGATCGCCTGTTGCTGCGCATTGGCCATATTCGTGCTTACGGCAGTTTTGCATCGCTGGTGGCCGTCACCGTGCTGTTGCAGGGGTTGTTCTTCGACCCTTGGGCGTGGTTTGCCCTGCGCCTGGTGGGCGGTTGGGCCACGGTAGGCGTCTATCTGGTCATCGAGAGCTGGCTGTTGACCGCGGGCGACCAGAAAGTGCGTGGCCGCCTGCTGGCACTGTACATGATCTCCCTTTACGCCGCTGGGGTGCTGGGGCAGCTTATGCTCGGTGTCACCAGCGCCATGGGCGACACCGCGCCCTTTATGGTGATTGGCCTGTTGGCGTCGCTCTCGGTACTGCCGATGGCGATGATTCCCCGCGTGTCGCCGCTCATCGAACACGCCGAGCCGCTACCGCCTCTCCGCTTGATTACCATGACACCCACCGGCGTGATGGGCAGTCTAGGTTCCGGCATGGTGGTGGCCGCTGCTTATACGCTGCTGCCGCTTTATCTACAGCGCATTGGTATGAGCGTAAACGAGGTAGGTCAGATGATGGCCGTGCTCGTCCTTGGCGCGATGTTGCTGCAGTACCCCATTGGCCGCTGGTCGGATCGCCATGATCGCCAAATGGTGCTGATTGGTATCAGCGCCTTCTGCGTAGTGATTTCAGCGGCCATGCTGTGGTTGCCGCTCTCCACGCCGCTGCTCGCCGTGCTGCTCTTTTTGCTGGGCGGCGGCGTCTTTGCGCTTTACCCGGTGGCCGTTAGTCATGCCGCCGACCGCGCGCCTGCCGGTGCACTGGTGCGCATGAGCCAAGGCCTTTTGTTGATTAACTCGATTGGTGCCACCATCAGCCCGCTGATGATCTCGCCGGTGATGACCGCCATGGGCGATGCTGGCTTGTTCTGGGCGTTTGGCTCACTGAGTCTATTCTTCGTGCTGTTCTTCGGCTGGCGTCGTAGTGTTCGCCCGGCACCGGTACCGGTGGCACCGTTTACGGCCACTGCGCCGATGACCGCCGCAGGTGCTGAGCTGGTGGTGACCGAGGAGCTGGTACAAGGGGCGCTTGAGCACGAGCACCTGGAAGACCTGTCTGACGTTGTGCCTGAGGTCGACGTGGCCGAACCCGTAGTAGGGCCGCCTCAGGAAGACGAGAGCCATATTACCTATTACGACGATGTAGAAACCGAGGTGCGTCGGTAGGTGAACTGCAATATCGAGTAAGGTGAGACCTTGGGCTAATGGTGTGGCGAAAGTAGGGAAACTACTATCAGCGATAGTGTTTTTACTATTTCACCGCATTTGCCTGGGGTTTTGCCATGAATTATTACGCCGCGCCGGTCCGAGATCTGCGCTTTGTGCTCGAAGAGATGTTAGCGCACCGCTCCTTGGCGTTGCCGGGGTTTGAAGAGGCGACGCCTGATCTCGTCGAGGCTGTGCTGGAAGAGGCTGCGAAACTGGCGGGCGATGTCTGGGGCCCGCTCAACAGCACGGGCGACCGCCAGGGGGCTAAGCGCCATACTGATGGCAGCGTCACCACTCCTGAAGGCTTTGCCGCCGCCTATCAAGCGTATGTGGAGGGCGGCTGGAACGGTATTGGCGTGTCTGAAGAGCTGGGCGGGCAGAACCTACCCGAAGTGGTTGCCAGTGCGGTGCAGGAGATGCTCCACGGCGCGAACATGGCGTTAGGGCTATGCCCGATGCTCACCGCCGGTGCCATCGAGGCGCTGGCCCATCACGGCAGCGATGCCTTAAAAGCGACCTACCTGCCCAAGCTGGTTGAGGGCTCCTGGACCGGCACCATGAACCTCACCGAACCCCAGGCGGGGTCGGACCTCTCCAAAGTGCGCACCAAAGCCGTTCCGGAAGGCGATCACTACCGCATCAGCGGCCAAAAGATCTACATCACCTGGGGCGAGCACGACGCTGCCGAGAACATCATTCACCTCGTCCTTGCCCGCAAGCCCGATGCCCCGGAAGGTAATAAGGGTATTTCGCTGTTCCTGGTTCCCAAATTTCTGGTGAACGACGATGGCTCGCTTGGCGAGCGTAACGACGTCACCTGCGCCTCCATCGAGCACAAGCTCGGCATTCACGGCTCGCCCACTTGCACGCTGAGCTTTGGGGAAAACGGCGGTGCCGTAGGCTATCTGGTGGGGGAGGAGGGGCGCGGGCTCAACCACATGTTCACCATGATGAACGAGGCGCGCCATAAGGTCGGGATCCAAGGGATTGGCGTGGCCGAACGCGCCTGCCAGCACGCCTTGGCCTACGCGAATGACCGCACTCAGGGCCGCTCCCCCAAACAGCGGGGCGGCAGCGAGTGCACCATTAGCGATCACTTTGACGTGCGCCGGATGCTGCTCTCCATGCGTGCCCGTACCGATGCGCTGCGTGCCCTGGCGCTCTACTGTGCCGGGCAGTTAGATATCGCTCGCCGCGCAGAGAGCGACGCCGAACGCCAAGCCGCTCAGGCCTGCGCCGATGTTCTGATCCCGATTGTGAAGAGTTTCTCGACCGACCAAGCGGTGGATATCGCCTCCATGGGCGTGCAGGTACACGGCGGCATGGGGTACGTGGAAGAGACCGGCGCGGCCCAGCTATTGCGGGATGCGCGCATTGCGCCTATCTATGAAGGCACCAACGGCATTCAAGCGCTGGACTTGGCCGGCCGAAAACTGCAGCGAGACGGCGGTGCGGCACTCTCTGCGCTGATCGATGACGTGCATAAAACGGCCGAAGCGCTGCGGGGTGAAGCGTCGCTGGCCAGCATGGGCAGTGCGCTTGCGGCGGGCGCTGACGACCTGCGCGCCGCCATGGCCTTGGTACTGGAGCAGGGCAGCGACCCTGAACACGGTCCCGATGCCGTACAGGCGTACGCCACGCCGCTGTTGAACCTTGCCGGGCACGTACTGTGCGCTTGGCAAATGGGCATTGCAGCGCTGCATGCCCAACAGGCTGTAGACGGCGGCAGCGATGAGCCGTTTTACCGCGCCAAACTGTGCAGCGCCGAGTTTGCCATTCACCAATGGCTGCCGGTTGGCCGCGCCCAGCGTGCCGTGATTGAGGCTGGTTGGCACTGTTTTAGCCAGTTCGATAGCGCGGCTCACTAACGCCACCGCCGCCTTATGGGCGGCGGTATTCGTTATAAGTGTCCGATAATAAAACGTCCTATAACAACAGCGAGAGTGCAGGAACCGATCATGACCTCCATCTTTGAACAAGACTTACCGCCAACCGCTGCCAACCATGTGCCGCTCTCGCCGCTCACCTTTATCGAGCGCTCGGCGGCCATCTATCCCGATTATCCGGCTGTGGTGCATGGCACGACGCGCCGCACCTGGGCCGAGACCTGGACACGCTGCCGCCAGCTAGCCTCAGCGCTGGAAAAGCGCGACATTCAACCTGGGCAAACGGTGGCCGCCATGCTGCCCAATATTCCCGCGATGTTCGAGGCTCACTTCGGCGTGCCGCTGGCGGGCTGCGTGCTGAATACGCTCAATATTCGCCTCGATGCCGACGCCATTAGCTATATGCTGGCCCACGGCGAAGCCAAGGTGATTCTGGTAGACCCTGAGTTTGCCGAGGTGATTCAAGCGGCGGTTGCCAAGTTGGAAAGCAAGCCGCTGATTATCGATGTGGCCGACCCGGAATTTTTGGGCGAGACCCAAGGCATTGGCGAGCTGGAGTACGAAGCGCTACTGGCCGAGGGCGACCCTGATTACGCCTACCGGCTGCCCAGCGACGAGTGGCAGGCGATTTCGCTGAACTACACCTCCGGCACCACTGGCAAGCCCAAGGGCGTGGTGTATCACCATCGCGGTGCCTACCTGAACGCGGTGAGCAACATTCTCGAGTGGGCCATGCCGCACCATCCTGTCTACCTGTGGACGCTACCGATGTTCCACTGTAACGGCTGGTGCTTCCCCTGGACCATTGCCGCCAATGCAGGCGTCAGCGTTTGCTTACGCAAGGTAGACCCCAAACGCATTACCGATTTGATCGCTGCAGAGGGCGTCACTCACTTTAGCGGTGCGCCGATCGTGCTCAATGGGCTGGTGAACCTGCCCGCCGAACAGAAGCGGGTGTTCGATCATCCGGTGAAGGTGACCACCGCCGGGGCCGCGCCGCCTGCCTCGGTGATAGCCGGGGTGGAAAAGCTGGGCATTGAAGTGACCCACGTTTATGGCCTGACGGAAGTATATGGCCCGGTCACGGTATGTGCCTGGCACGCGGCCTGGGACGAACTGCCGCTGGAGTCGCGGGCCAAACTCAAGTCACGCCAGGGCGTGCGCTACCACATGCTGGAAGCGCTCTGCGTCGCTGATCCGGTCACGCTGGAACCCGTTGCCAAGGATGGCCAAACCATCGGCGAAATCCTGATGCGCGGCAACAACGTGATGAAGGGATATCTCAAAAACGCCGAGGCCACGGAAAAAGCGCTGGAGGGCGGCTGGTACCACACGGGTGACTTGGCGGTATGGCACGCCGACGGCTATATCGAGATTAAAGATCGCTCGAAAGATATCATCATCTCGGGCGGTGAAAACATCTCCACCATTGAAGTCGAAGATGCCATTTACAGCCATCCAGCGGTGGAAGAGGCCGCCGTGGTCGCGAAGCCGGATGAAAAGTGGGGCGAAACGCCCTGTGCGTTTGTTAAGTTAAAAATTGGCTACGGCGAGGTCACCGAGGCGGATATTATCGCCCACTGCCGTAAGCATCTCGCGAGCTTTAAAGTGCCTAAGACGGTGATTTTTAGCGAGCTGCCCAAAACATCGACGGGCAAAATTCAAAAATTCGTGCTGCGCGAAGAAGCCAAACAGCACCAGTCAGAGGAACAGCAATGAGCGAACAACGGATTGGCGTGGTAGGCGCAGGCACCATGGGGCAGGGCATTGCCCAAGTGGTGGCCGCGAGTGGCTTTAACGTTCGGCTGTACGATGTCGCCGACGAGCAGCTCACCCGCGCCAAAAATGCAATCGATAAAGGGCTCGAGAAGCTTGTTGCCAAAGAGAAGATGAGCGAAGAGGGCAAGCAAGAAGCACTGGCTCGACTCTCTACCACCACGGCGCTAGATGCGCTGAGCGACTGCAGCGTGATTATCGAAGCCGCCCCTGAGCAGCCTGCTCTGAAAGAGAAGCTGTTTCGGGATCTTAGCCATTTAAGTAGCGACGCTATTCTGGCGTCGAACACGTCGTCTCTATCACTGACTCGGCTGGCGGCGGTCTGCGAGCGCCCTGAGCGGGTGGTAGGCATGCACTTCTTCAACCCGGTGCCGGTACTCAAGTTGGTCGAGGTGATCCGCGCCGAGCAGACCTCGGATGCCACCGTAGAGCGCATCGAAGCGCTGACCAAGGCGCTGGGCAAAACCGCAGTGCCGGTGGGCGATGCGCCAGGCTTTGCCGTGAACCGTTTGCTGGTGCCGATGATCAACGAGGCCGCGTTTATCGTGCAGGAAGGCACCGCCACGCCGGAAGCCATCGATGACGCCATGAAGCTGGGTGCCGCCCACCCCATGGGGCCGCTGGCGCTGGCGGATTTGATTGGCCTGGATGTGTGCTTGGCGATCATGGAGGTGCTGCAGGAAGGTTTTGGCGATCCCAAGTACCGCCCCTGCCCGCTGCTCAAGCGCATGGTGGCCGCAGGCTATCTGGGCCGCAAGAGTGGCCGTGGGTTCTATATCTACGAATAGCAGGCTGCGAGCTTAGGGGGGGCGACAAAAGAAGTGATTGCCACCCAACCAAGCGTTCGCTAGGGTTGAGTGGTAACCACTTCTACGCGCAATAACAATTAAGGAGCCGCCATGAGCGACGCAGTGATCGAGAAGGTTGATAACGATGGCGTGGTACGCCTGACCATTAATCGCCCCAAAGCCTTGAACGCGCTGAACAGCGAAGTGCTCAGCGCTTTGGAAGCGTATTTAGTCGAGCTTGAAGCGCACCCCAACCTGCGGGCGGTATTGATTACCGGTGCTGGGGAAAAATCCTTTGTGGCCGGGGCAGATATCACCGAAATGCGGGATAAAACCCCCGAAGAGGCCCGCGCATTTGCCAGCCAGGCACTGCGTACCATCAAACGCCTGGAAACACTGCCCGTGCCGGTGGTCGCGCTGGTGAACGGGTTTTGCCTTGGCGGCGGCTGCGAACTGGCGCTGGCCTGCGACTGGGCCGTCGCCAGCGACAACGCCATCTTCGGCCAGCCGGAAGTCCTGCTAGGCGTCATTCCCGGCTTTGGCGGCACCCAGCGTTTGCCGCGCCGAGTCGGTCCCGCCATGGCCATCGACCTGGTGACGACCGGGCGCAAGATCGATGCCCAGGAAGCGCTGCGCATCGGTCTCGTCAACCGGGTAATGCCCCAGGCCGAGCTTGAGAACTATGTTGAAGAGCTTACCAAGCAGCTGAAGGGTAACGGGCCGCAGTCGGTGCGCGGCGCCAAGCAGGCCGTGCATGACGGCATGGACCAGGACCTCGATAGCGCCCTGGCGCTGGAAACCAGCCTGTTTGCCTTCTGCTTTGCAGGCCAGGAGCAGAAAGAGGGCATGAGCGCCTTTGTCGAAAAGCGTAAACCCAATTTCTAAGCTCTCTTTTTTCTAAGCTCTCTTTTTTCGAGTTTTACTTATTTGAGGGGTGGCGCACGCGTCACCCCTTATTTTATTCTCAGGCTTACTATTTCTTACTATGCCGGAGTGACCGCGATGCAGTGGGCCGCCTTTCTTCTTGCCGCGCTGGGGTTTGCCTATTTACCCGGGCCTGCGATGTTATACACCGCAGCACAAACGCTGGGACGTGGCCGACGGGCGGGCTGGTTGGCGGTGGCTGGGGTGCATCTTGGTTGCTATGTGCATGTTATCGCCGCCGCACTGGGGTTAGCGCTGCTGTTTGCGGCCATTCCACCTGCCTATCTCGCGATGAAAATCATCGGTGGACTCTATTTGCTCTGGATGGGCGTGCGTTTATGGCAACAAGGCATTCGCACGAGCAGTGACGAACTCCCGCTCGCTTCAACCAAGCGGGTACTGCGCGATAGCTTTCTGGTGGAAGTGCTTAACCCTAAAACGGCGCTTTTCTTCGTGGCGTTTCTGCCGCAATTTGTGCAGCCCGATATTGCCATGCCGGTCGCATGGCAATTGCTTTGGTTAGGCATTGCCACCAACGTGCTGTTCTCGTCAGCGGATGTGGTGGTGGTGCTATTGGCCAGCCCGCTTCGCGCATGGCTGCAAACGTCTCATGGCTCTTCCCGGTTGATTCAACGGATTGGCGGAGGCGTATTAATGGGGCTCGGAGGTAATACACTGGTGCAGGCAGCAAGATAGGGCTAGCTAATTTTATTTTCACCATAAGGAGCGCGGCATGTTTGATCTATATATCGCCAATAAGAACTACTCTTCCTGGTCGCTGCGCCCTTGGGTGCTGCTGAAAGCGCTGGAAATTCCCTTTAATGAGCATCTGATGCCCTTTGAAGGTGGCTTTGGGGATAGCTACACCACGTTCAAGCGCTTTTCGCCGTCCGGCTTGGTGCCGTGCCTAGTGGATAACGATCACAATGTCGCCGTGTGGGACTCGCTGGCGATTGTAGAGTACGTGGCGGAAACACACCCGAACGTATGGCCGCAAGAGCGTGAGGCACGGGCCTGGGCGCGCTCCGCCAGTGCCGAGATGCATAGCAGCTTTGGCGCGTTGCGGGATGAGTGTTCCATGAACTGTGGCGTGCGCGTGGCGATGAATGAACTCTCTCCTGGGCTTAACGGCAACTTGGCGCGTTTAGATGCGCTGTGGCAGGAGGGGCTTGCGCGTTTTGGCGGCCCGTTTCTGGCAGGTGAGCGCTTTACCGCGGTGGATGCGTTTTACGCCCCCGTGGCGTTTCGTATACAAACCTTCAACTTGACGCTGAGTGAAGTCTCCCTTGCTTATGTGCAGCGCCTGTTAGACCTACCCGCCATGCAAGATTGGTATGCCGCTGCGTTGAAAGAGACATGGCGTGAGCCGATGCATGAAGCAGAAACAGTGAAGTATGCCACTCTGTTGAGCGACGAACGCGCGATAGGCTAGTGCGTAGTGCGTGGATGGCTGCGCGATGATCACTCAAATCCGCTACACTGGCGCGCATATCATTAGAGAATGTTGAGATTCATGTTATGGCGCTAAGTGCTACCCCCTACAAAGTCGACGTTAACCTGACTGACCTGGATCGCAACGTCTATGAAACGTTGCGTTTCACGGTGGCCCGCCATCCCTCTGAAACGGAAGAGCGGCTGTGCGCGCGGCTGATCGCTTATATTCTCTGGTACAGCGAATCGCTGGCATTCGGGCGTGGGCTGTCCAATGTGGATGAGCCCGCCTTGTGGGAAAAAAGTCTGGATGGCCGAGTGCTGCACTGGATAGAAGTCGGCCTGCCCGATGCCGAGCGTTTAACCTGGTGTTCGCGCCGCGCTGAGCGGGTCTCGCTGCTGGCGTATGGCCGCGTGGATATCTGGGAAAGCAAGGTGCTGCCCGCCGTCGCTTCCTTGAAAAATGTGCACGTCGCTGGATTGCCGCAAGAGGCGCTGGCCACCGTGGCAGCAGGCCTACCGAGGGCGATTAACTGGGCCGTCATGATTAGTGACGGTTCGCTGTTTATCACTGATGAAAACGGCCAGCACGAGATCACCCCGCAGTGGCTATTACGGGAGCGATAGGTATTCATGTGCTAGCGTTAAATAACGGACTGGTTGCCAGTTCGTTATAACAAGGAAGTACCTCAGGGTGGGTAGGCATTGCGTGTGACATGCATAACAGAAAGTAGCTTGCTATCTATTTGCATGATTACATACAATCAACAATGTTTGTTCCCCACCCCGAGTATGTTTTGTCTACCTGCCCAGCTCTCAACTCAAGGAATGAGCCATGACGCCGTCTGTTTACTATCGCAAAACCCAAGCCCCGGCAGCTTTTTTATGTAAAGCCGTGCTGCTGTTTGTACTACCGTTCAGCCTGCTGCCCGCTATCGCGTCCGCCGACGATAGTGCGCTTTCCATTAAGCATGAAAACGATGGACTCGCCAGCAGTGATGACGGCCACTTTACCAGTGGCTTCGAGCTTAACTGGATGTTTACCCCCGAACCGCAAAGCTGGCCCCAGCGTTTAGCGGCTGCGTTGCCGGATAGTATCATCAGTCAAGCTGATCGCGCCTCCTACCGCCTAGTGCATCAAATTTATACGCCTAATGTGATTGAGCGCCGCGAGCTGATTGAGGATGACCGCCCTTACGCGGGGTTAGTGTATGGCGGTGTGTCGCTTTATGAAGATAAGCCAATGGGACGCTGGCAGCAGGCCACAGACCTGCATTTAGATGTTGGCTTATTGGGCCCTTCGTCGCTGGCAGACAGCATTCAGCGGGAAGTACACCGCGTTACTGCAAGCGATCGACCACGTGGCTGGCGCAACCAGTTAGGCGATGAAGCCATTGTTAACCTGAACCTGCGTCGCCAGTGGTGGCACGATACCCCCTTAGCGGGTAAACAGTTCTCCCATGGGCCTAGCGTGGGGGCGGCACTGGGCAACCTGTACACCTATGCCAGCGCAGGTTACAGCGTACGTTGGGGAGACGATGCCCAAGGGATTCCCACGCTGACGCCCAACCCTGGCAGCCGCCATCATCTTAACGGCACACACGGCTGGCAGTGGTACCTGTTCGCTAACGTGGAAGGTTACTACGTGGCCCATAACCTGACATTGGATGGCAATACGTTTAGAGATAGCCACTCAGTGGATCGCAACGAGTGGATTGCTGAAGCCTCTGCTGGGTTAGCGCTGGCCTGGGATGAGTGGCAGGTAACCTACGCGGCCGTTCAGCGTACCCGGGAATTTGATGGTCAGGATGAGCAGGATAAGTTTGGCGCACTGACGTTGAGCAAACGCTTCTAGATCTTAAATATAAGCGGCGGCTAGCGGCTGATTAAGGTGAAACGAGATGGCAAATAAGTACCCTCATACACCGGATGGCCGCTACTTTGTTGCCAAAGATCGGCTGTGGCGCTGTACGGACCCACGCCTAACGGACGACGAAAAACGCGGCCATGTTAAAGCGCTGATGAAGGCACGCTGGGCAGTGCGCAGCGCCCAGCAGCAAGACGATGAAGAGGCACTGCGCCAAGCGCGTGAGGCTGTGCAGGAAGCCAAAGAGGCACTAGGTGAGCGTGGCCCTTAAAGCGCAGGCTTCACCTGCTGGCCGTTCACGGGCAGCGAGCACAGTGGTAATCTTCGCCCCTTTCTTAACGCGTAAGGGCGACCTGTGAACATTAAAGCTGACCTCTCGATTCTAGATATTATTGGGCACCTGCTCATCTGGGTGTTGCTCACCATTATTACCTTTGGCATTGCGCTGTTTTTCTTTCCTTACTCCTTCGCTCGCTTCGTGATCAACCGCACCAGCGTGGTGGATAACGCAACCGGCGTAGAGCGGAAAATGGTTTGCGATATCAATATCTTCAGCAATGTTGGCCATATTATTCTGTGGATGGTGATCTCATTTCTGACCCTGGGGCTTGGCTATATTTTCTACTTTTACCGGGTGTGGAACTACGCGTTGAATAACTCTCGCCTGCAGTAATGTCAGCCCCCTCGCAAGCGAAGAGCCCCTTGCACTGCCTGCCGACCTTCGGCAGGCAGTCATTTTTTGAGAAATATTTGCATTAACGCATCTTCCTGTCCGACTCAACTCACCTTTCGCCTCCGTTGACATCCTTTGTATAGCCTCCTATATTTTCACGAATAAAAATTACTATCATTAACATTAATATTCGCTCTGGGATCTTTCACGATGAAACCTGTACCTACCTTTCGCCTGCGCACGCTGAGCGTCGCGGTTGCCTTAGCCTCGGCTGCTGCTGTGCCGGTAGTTTATGCACAAGAGAGCAGCGTCAATCTGGATACGGTTGAAGTCACCGCTGAATCGGCCGGTCTTTATGGGTACAGCGATGCTGAGCGGGAGCCCTCAGTAGGCAAGCTGGATGTGCCGCTGGCCGAACAGCCTTACTCCATGTCAGTGATCGACCAAGAGTTTATTCAGGAGAGCGGTGCCAAAAACATTCAAGATGCGCTGCTGTATACCCCCGGCGTGTACGCGGGCAACTTCGGATTCGACACTCGTGGCGACAGCGCTAAAGTGCGCGGGCTAGATGCAGGCCGCTATTTGGATGGTTTGCGCCAAGTGTATGGCTCCTACAACACCGTGCGCACCAACGTCTACGCGCTGGAGAGTGTGGAGGTGTTACGCGGGCCATCTTCCATGCTGTATGGCCAAGCTGATTTGGGCGGCATCATCAACGGCGTCTCTAAACTACCCCAAGAGGAGCGCAGCGGTGAGGTTTGGGCGCAGTACGGCTCCTACGACCGCAAGCAGCTGGCGTTGGACGTGACCGGGGCGGCCGATGAAGAGGGCGAGTTTCTTTATCGCCTCGTGGCGTTAACCCGTGACAGCGACACCCAGGTGGATCATGTGGAAGATGATGGCTATCTGTTTGCACCGTCGTTTACATGGCGCCCAAGCGACGCCACCAACATTACGCTGCTACTGAACCGCCAGGAAAACAAAGGCCAGGTATCGGCGCAGTTCCTTCCCCAGGCGGGCACGTTAGAGTCGGGTTCACTGGGCTTTATTGGCTCGGAGCGATTTGTTGGCGAGCCGGGTTGGGACCGCTACGACCGGGAAAAGATCGAAACAACGCTGTTTGTTGATCACCAGCTCAACGACAGCTGGGCGTTTGCTGCCACCGCCCGCTATACCGATTCCAGCACCGAAACCCGCGAGCACTGGGTGGATATCCCCAGCGTGCCCGATGCTAACGGCAATGTGAATCGGACCATCTTTATGGCGGATGCTCAAAGAGTTGGGTATACGGATTTAATGGTTGATTGGGCATCTTCACCCCACCAACCTGATACCACCCTCAGATGGTTGATAGATCGACCCCGTAGTTGAGTTCCTCTGCGAAGTCCGGCAGTCCGTAACCGATGGTTTTCTTGTGGAACGGAGAGACCTTTGCAGTCGGGGGCTTCTTCTTGTGCTTCGTGGTGTACAGCATTCGTGCCCGCATCACCTCGAAGGAGTAACCACGCCCTTCACGGTTCTTGTCCTTCGCCAGTCGGTTGATGGACTCCGTGTAAGCGTTGGTGACGGGCATGTCCGTCTCGAAGTAAGTCATGATCTCTTCGCGCCAGTTTCCCACTGCCCTGACCAGATCGCTCCAGACTTCCTTTTGGCCCTTCGGGATGGTGGCTATCCACTCGTCCAGGGCGGCTTCTGCCTGGAGCCGTGTGGTGGCGTCCCAGATGCCGTAGAAGCGCT
>NZ_JBSXNH010000067.1:0-67479 GCF_056857535.1 Vreelandella sp. L-25 | reverse complement strand
CGCGTACCGTGCTTGGAAATCGGCGGGTAATGGGCGAGGGCCCTGGTGGAACGCCGGAGCCTCGCACATGAATCAGGCCCTACCTAGAAAGTGGTTTTATGATCAGGGCCTGATATCGATACTGGATACGGTAAGATGGCTCAAACGTTGTTCGTGAACCGCCGTGGTACGGAACCGTATGCCCGGTGGTGTGAGAGGACGGGGGAGGTGACTCCCCTTCCTACTCGATTTTGTTCACGGCTGTTTTTGATCGCGGTGTCTATGCTGAATACAGTGAATAGACAATGGATCGTTAAGGAGACGTACACAATGCAACCGGTACTAGCCTTTGATGTATACGGCACGCTAATTGATACCCAGGGGGTAACCGTTGAACTGGAACGCCGCCTAAGCGATGTCACCAAGGCAGGCGAGTTTGCCAAACGCTGGCGGGAAAAGCAGCTGGAGTACAGCTTCCGCCATGGCCTGATGGGGGCTTATGTGTCCTTTACCGAGTGCACGCGTGAAGCGCTGGTATTCACCGATCGAGCGCTACAAACCGGCCTTTCCGATAATGACCACGACCACTTAATGGCCGTTTATGCGGAGCTGCCTGCGTTCCCAGATGTGGTGCCTGCGCTGGACCAACTGCGCGATGCGGGCATCCGCTGCGTGGCCTTTTCCAACGGCACGGAAGAAGCTGTTAGCCAACTGCTGACTCGCGCAGGTGTGAGGAGTCATATGGATGTCGTGATCAGTGTCGATGAGGTAAAGCGCTTCAAGCCCGACCCCGCCGTTTATGCCTACCTACGCACGTGGCTAGAAACGCGCCCGGAAAACACCTGGCTGATCTCTAGCAACCCCTTTGATGTGATTGGTGCGGCCCACGCGGGCCTGCGTAGCGCCTGGGTACGCCGCCATTCGGACGCTCCCTTCGACCCCTGGGGCATTGAGCCGGATATGACGGTACCTGAATTAGAAACGCTGGCGGAACGGATGATGCGATAGGTTGGTATCTACCGCTATCGGCCCCATAATGGTGGGCAGAACCCTCCTTACATGGAACACAATATGTCGAAAAAAATCTACTGCATCGCTAGCTTCAAACCCAAGGCTGGTAAAGAGGAAGCCGTATTTAAAGCGCTACAGACGTTAGAACCCAATACGCACCGCGAAGATGCCTGCTTACACTACACGGTGACTCGCCAGATCGATAACCCGTTTGCCCAAGGCACTAGCTACCCGATTGTGTTCCATGAAATTTGGGCCAGTCGCGAAGAGTTTGAAGCCCACTGCCAGCGTAAAGAGATTCAAGACTTCTTCGCCAAGCACGTTGAGTCGCCCGATGGCGACATTGAAGACGCCAATGTATGCGTTTACACCGATGAACCGTGGAATTTCGACGCTCCCAAGGTGTAACCGCCTTCAGCGTGTAGAATAGGCGAACGAAAGAGAGCGACGACGGAGCCACCATGACCGAAAAGAAGATGAACGTTGAAAGCTTTAACCTGGATCACACCAAGGTGAAAGCGCCCTACGTACGTTTGGCCGATATTAAAGAGGGCCAGAACGGCGACCGTATCCACAAGTATGACCTGCGGATCTGCCAGCCCAACAAAGAGCACATGGAGATGCCCGCGCTGCACTCCCTGGAGCACTTAATGGCGGAAATGTCGCGCAACCATACCGATAAAGTGGTCGATATCAGCCCGATGGGCTGCCAGACCGGCTTCTATATCGCGTTGATCAACCACGATGATTACGACGATGTGCTGTCGATCATCGAGAAAACCCTCAACGACGTACTAACCGCCACCGAAGTGCCCGCTTGCAACGAAATGCAGTGCGGCTGGGCCGCCAGCCACAGCCTGGAAGGCGCTCAGGAACTCGCCAAAGGCCTGTTAGCCAAGCGCAGTGAGTGGACGGAAGTGTTTGCTTAAACAGCCTTGAGTCGATTCAGAACGCAAAACGCCCCCGTCTGGGGCGTTTTAGTGTGAGCTTGAAAAACTGAAGGCACCTAACGCTGTGTTGACTAAAAAGGTGCTGAAACTGCCTTGAGAATGCTGTGTTGTCCAAGTTGCTCTGGTAGCACACGTGCTGAGTACTCACCCTCTATTTCTTGGCAAATCTCTCGGTATGCTTGCAATTTAGGGCCTTTTTGTACCTTCGGTGCCTGACTAATAAACACCATATCGTCAGGGTTATGGCCAGAAATTTTAAGGCGGCGTAAATGCGCTAGCCACTTATCACCCTTCTCAATAATTTTGCTGGCGTCATCCAAATCAAAACTGATGGGTTTGATGGCCTGTCGTATGTGTGCGCCTTCCTGCCAGACGAACGGCAACTTTACGCGCACGATATCGTTTCCCAGCGTTTGCTCTGTGTAACGACGGTTCAGCGATTTTAGCCATTGCGTGACATCTTTGGTGAGCTGTTCTTCTGGTGATGCTACGTGCTTAAAATCATGATGAACATAGCGGTTGAATAGCTCATCCAGCGCTGCTTGTGGGTCTTTGGCGGCGAGCGTGCCTGGCCTGCTAAAGCGAAACATGGCTTCACGAGGCTCTATTAAATCTTTGAAAATGCGCAGCTGCACCTCAGGTTGGCCTTGGTGCTGGTTGGCTAGATCAACCGTCCTCTTGAGCTCTGTGACGAAATGTTGGCGTGCCTGAGTAAACACTTTTGCTGGCAGTTTATCGAAAAATTGTGTGATGCGTTTGCGAGCAACGGTTTCAACGCGTTGAAGGAACACGCCGTTATTGCAGAGCATGATGATTCCCAGGTTCGCGAACTCACCCGTATCTAGGTAGGGCTGAAAGCGCAGTACTGCATAATTACAAATAATGGCGCTCATATCAGGCTCCAGAAGGAAGGATCGCGTAACCGTGCTAATAGATTGAAGCGCTCTGCCAGTGAGGGGTGTATCTCTGAGGTGTCATCGTCTATATCGTGATAGAGCCACTCCAGAGGAATCGAATCGATGATCATATCCCAATCGTTCAGGGCCGCGTCAAGCACCGCCTCGTGGCGTGCGCGTACTTCCAGGTCCGCAAAACATGCACGTTGATGGCTAAATACATGATTTTCAAAATCGCCGTTACCGTTGATAGGGTCGAAAGCTAGATTATGATCAATCACTACCAAACCGTTCACTGAGCTCCATAGCAGGTTGACGTTGCCTCCTTGAGCGCTCAGGCGACGATCCTCATTGTTAACCCACATATCGAATAGCAAAAGCCGCTGCTGAATCACTTCATCGACTTCTGAGATTTGTGAAAAAAGCAGATCCTGGCTATGCGCAGCGACCTTAGAAGCGAATGCTAGCCCGCCTTTCAGATCGGAGGCGCGAGGCTCCATGGAAAAATCTAGCATGCCTGCTGGAAATCGCATCAAAGCGTACTCAGCGATAGGTAATTCACACCGCCGTGCCAATTCAGCGCAAATGAGTTCAGCGACCAATGACGGTTGGCCAACGCCATGGATACCTTTGACCACGTACTGCTCATCCATAACATCACGCACAATAAATGGCTGAGTGCGGCCTTGAGTTGATTGGCGCAGAATCTCCTTGGCTTCTACGATGCGGGGCTTTTCCATCATCACCTCACCAGCCGCCAGTGGTCGTCGTCCTGCTGGGCTTGGCCGAGGGCGGCCAGCGCGGAGAGTACCTCGTTGACGCCTTTTAGCGGTTTGCGTTTGAACTGGGCGGCTAGGCTTTCCGCGCTGTGGGGGCTTTGGGCGAGCATGTCCCGCAGCAGCGTGACCTGGGTGGCGAGGTCTTTGGGCCAGGTGGCTTTTGTTTTGTCGGCGGCTGGGGCGCTGGCCTCAGCCGTGGTGCTTTGCAGCTCTTTTTGGGTGGGGGCGGCTTCTTCTGGAGCTTGGTAATCCGGGCGTAGCCAGCGCACCTTGCCTTGCGCTTCTTCTGCGGCGCGCTGTTTGTTGAGCGCCACTAGGCGCATTAGTAACTCTTCTTCGGCTTCTGCCTGGGCGGCGGGTTTACCCGGCAGGGGCGTGGTGGCACCGGGCAAGCCCACAAGTGCTTTTGCCAAGTCATCCCAGCCGTAGGCGTTAAATACCGCGCGGTCTAAGGCGTCGTGGTCGGCAAGCAGGGTGCTGACCAAGCCTTGTTGGTTGATGGTTTGCTCTTTGGCGTTGAGTTCTTCGCCTGCGCGCAGCTTCTCCATCACGTTGTACATACCGGTAAGCGTGAGTGTGGGGTGCTCGGCCTGCTGACGCTTGCGGTGAGCGTCGATCTGCTCGGCCAGTTGGCCGATCTTCGCCGCCTGCTCGTCGGTCAGTTCTGGGAAAGGGAAGGTCTCGAAACAGCGGGTTTTGTTATAACGAACATCGCCTACGTACATCCCAAGTGAGCCACCATTGGCATTGGCCCACCGAAAGTGCATACGGCTCGATAAGACTCCTAGACACGTAGGATTATCAATAGCGATATTTACCAGCATATTATCTGGAAGAATATCAGCATCTAAGAAGGTAAAAAGACGATGTTTCGCCGTTTCTACCGTGGCGATGTAGCGGGGAAGGCCATTAGCATAACGACGCCAATCTTTTCTCGCTTCACCGAAAATCCACCAATTATTACGATAAGTGGCACGCTTGTTCTGGTCTCGCTCAGGCTTAACGCGTTCGAATATCCATTGATAAACAGACGGGAACTGCCGCTTTACCTCGTCGGCGGTTAGACCGAAAAGGTCTATTACTTTGACGCCACGTGGAGTTTGGGTGAGGTCTCGACCGTTGCGGTAATTGCGGATTACCTGCTTAAGAGTTGGGTTGTTATCCAGGCCAAGCTGGTTGGCTTCTTCTGGAGTTACAATAAAGCCAGCCCCATGTAATTTCACACCGGGTGAGCTAATTTCTTGGTTGGCTTTCAGAAATTGCGCCCCTGCCACATCCGCCCCAATACTCAAATCGGCAAACACCTTACCCTCGCGGCGGCTTAGTGCCACATTGCGGGCTTCGCGGCTTTCATCGCTGTTTTCATTAGTCACTTGCTGTAGCAGCCCCGGCGCTTCGCCTGCGCGGCCTACGGTCATGGCGATACGCACGGCGGCACCGTCGTTGCCATCGACCCAGGGGTGGTCGGGAATCGCGAAGGTGAGCGAAAGTGGCTTTTTAGCATCGTTTAAATGTGGTTCCAGTACGCGGCGGTTGAAGGTTTGGCGCAGGCTGTTGGTGGTAATAAAGCCAAACTGTTGAGCGTGGCCGTTGCGCACCGCCTCGGCGGCAATGTGCCACCAGTACATCACAAAATCGGCAGATTCCGGCACCGTGCCTTTAAATACCTGACGCACGGCGTCTACATAGCCATCGCCGAGGGCGCGGCGCATGGTAGAGGCCCCAATAAACGGCGGGTTGCCGACAATGTAATCCGCTTCTGGCCACTCGGCACGCCTGGGGTTGTGGTAGCGGTACACGGGGGTGCGGGCGGCTTCATCGGGGATCAGCTCGCCGGTGGCGGGGCTTTTCTTCATGCTGATGCCGTCCCAGATGGTGACTTCCTGGCCATTGTCATCCAGCAGCGGTTCGCGGCGTTCAAATTCTATCAGCGCATCGCGGTTTTCGATGTTGTGGAAGTCTTTGAGTATCGGCTCGGGCAGGTCGAGCTTGCCGTTAATGCGGTAGTGCCACTGAAGGTAACCAATCCACAGCACAATTTCGGCAATGACGGCGGCGCGGGGGTTAATTTCCATGCCGAGGAACTGCTGGGGCGAGACGGTAAAGCCTTCGGCTTCCAAGGAGTCTTGCCCGCCGCTGAGGTCGGCAATCAGGTTTAACACCTCACCTTCCAGGCGCTTCATGTGCTCAAGCGCGACATACAGGAAGTTGGCGCTGCCGCAGGCGGGGTCCAGCACGCGTACTTGGCAGAGCTTGTGGTGAAAGGCGCGCAGGCTCTCTAGCGCTTTATCGGTTTTGCCTTTCTGGTTGTGGGTTTCCGCGACCACCTGGGCGGTGGCCCACTCCCGGCGTAGCGGTTCAATCAGCGTGGGCATCACCAGCCGCTCGACGTAAGCGCGGGGCGTGTAGTGGGCACCTAGTTTGTGGCGTTCGCGGGGGTCTAGGGCGCGCTCCAGCAGCGTGCCGAAAATGGCCGGTTCCACAAAGCGCCAGTCGGCTTTGGCGGCATCAATCAATAACTGAATTTGTTCGGGGGTGAGCGGGATGGGGTCGATGCCTTTGAACAGGCCGCCGTTAAAGCGCATTACCTTGGCCGTGAGCACGCCGCTAAAACCGCCGCTGTTCATGCTTTCCCATAACGAGCCAATGGCGTCGGCAAAGTGCTCGGGGGTCTCTTTCATGCGGGTGAGGAAGTCGGTAAAGCTGTTTTTAGGCAGTAGCTCTACGTCTTCACTGAACATGGTGAACAGGCAGCGCTTCAAAAAGTGCGCCACGCGGTCCACTTCGTAACCATCGGCTTCCAGCGCTTTGGCAAGCTGGGCTAGCGTTGCGCTGACTTCACGGGTCACGCGGGCAGCGTATTGGCTCGGGTCTAGGGTGTCGGGCGCTTCCCACAAGGCTTTTAGGCGTTGTTGAACCTCAGGTTGGCGCAGGTCTTCCAGCTTGATGCGGTAGTTGCGCGGGTCGGGGAAGGGCACATAGGTGCCGCCAGAGCGCGAAAATTCCGAATACAGTGCCAGGGTGCGGCCCACATCCGTTACCACAATAAACGGCGGGCGGCCTTCGTTGGCGGGCAGGGCGCGCACGTACTGGTCGGCTTGGTTATAGGCCGCCTGCATGGCTTTATCCCAACCTTTGGTTTCTAGCCCTTTGCCGGTTTGCTTGGCTTCCAGTACAAAGGCGCCGCGCTTGTAGAGGTCGATAAAACCGCGGTTCTCGCTGCCGTCGGGGTTTTGAATATCTACCCGGCGCTCAAAGGTGTAGGCGTTTTCACTGTTGTCTTTGCTGGCGGGGTCGGGCGTGGGTAGCGCAAGCAGTGCGCATAGCTCTGAAAGGAATAGCTGATAGTTGGCCTTTTCGGTGCCGGTAGTGCCCTTCCAGCGGGCAATAAAGGTATCAACGGCTTCAGGCGTAGCAACAGCAGCGGGCGCGTCAAACATCAGCAAGCATCCTTTCAGGCAGCAGTATTTAACAAGGTTATTTAACTAGATTAAGAGAGGTTAGATGTTAGCATGGGTATCTAAGTGAAAAAGCCCTTTTGTTGAACCGCCACTTGCTTCTGGCGGTCAGTGCCCCTATAACGCTATTTCACCCACTACCTAGAGCTTCCATGTTCCTCCTCATCACGATTGCCACCTTTTCAATCGCGTTCTCCTTTCTGTGTTCTATTCTTGAGGCAGCGCTGCTGTCGATTACGCCGAGCTATATTGCCAAGCAAAAAGAAGACAATCCCAAACTTCACACCGCGCTGACCAAGCTGAAAACCAATATCGATCGGCCGCTTGCCGCGATTCTGACGCTCAATACGATTGCTCATACGGTCGGGGCAACGGCGGTGGGTGCTCAGGCAGCGGTTGTGTTTGGTGAGTCATCTATTGCGATTGTCTCTGCCGTGATGACCATGCTGATTCTGATTCTTTCAGAGATCATCCCCAAGACGATCGGTGCTACCTACTGGCGTGGCCTGGCGCCGCTGTTGCCGAAGCTGCTCAACCCGATGATTATGGGTCTGCTGCCGTTTATTTGGATGTCGGAGCAGATTACCCGCCGCTTAGGTAAGTCAGAGCATGACGTGGATCTGCGCGATGAGATCAAAGTGCTGGCGCGGGTTGGCCTGGAACAGCAAGTGTTGGACGCTGATGAGTCGCGCACCATCATCAACATGCTCAACCTGCACGAAATTGCGGTGAGTAAGGCCATGACGCCTCGCACCGTGTGTGAGACCGTGCCACCAAACATGTCCGTTAGCGAATTTGACGAGCAGTACGGTAAAGCGCCGTTTACTCGCTTCCCGGTGATGGATAACGGCGAACAGGCATTTGGCTACGTACACAAGGCGGATATGTACCATGCCGACGATACCAAAACGATGCGTGAGCTGATGCACCCCATTGGTAGCGTCGACGTCTCCAATAATGTGGAGCAGGTATTTACCTCCATGTTGAAAGATCACCTGCACATGCGGGTGGTTTACGATGAGCACGGCACTTTTGTAGGGTTGATCACGCTGGAAGATATTATTGAGACCATTCTCGGCCAAGATATCGTCGATGAAACTGACAGCGTGGCGAACCTGCGCCACTATGCGAAACAGCGTTGGGTCAAACGTATTAAACGCGAAGATAAGAATGTGAAACCAGCAGAGTGAACGCTGCCATAACCTCATTGTCTTAGCGCTAAACGTTCTTCTATAGTGAAGGCGTTGAAAGTCATATAAGGTATGAGAGCCACTTCACTTTAACGAGGAGCAACGATGTCATTACGTATCAATGCAGTCGTACCTGACTTTGAAGCAGAAACCAGCCAAGGGCCGATTCGTTTTCACGATTGGATCGGCGATAGCTGGGCGATTCTCTTCTCGCACCCCAAAGACTTCACACCGGTGTGCACCACTGAGTTGGGCGCAGTAGCGAAACTGAGTGCCGAATGGGAAAAGCGCGGCACTAAGGTAATTGGTGTTTCTGTTGACGGCGTGGAAGACCACAATCGCTGGGCAGGCGATATCGAAACCGCGAGCGGCAGTAGCGTGGGTTTCCCCCTCATTGCTGATGAAGACCTCAAAGTCTCCAAGCTGTTCGATATGCTGCCGGAAGATGCCTACCTGCCCGATGGCCGCACGCCAGCGGACAGCGCCACCGTGCGTTCGGTCTTCATCATCGGCCCGGATAAGCAGCTAAAGCTCTCCATGACCTACCCGATGACCGTAGGCCGTAACTTTGCCGAAATTTTGCGTGCGCTGGATGCGCTGCAAACCACGGCAAAGCATGGGATTGCCACCCCGGCGGATTGGACAGTCGGCCAGGATGTCATCATCCCGCCCAGCGTCTCAGACGAGGACGCCAAGCAGAAATTTGGTGAGTTTGACACCGTGCTGCCTTACCTACGCAAGACCAAGCTGCGTTAATCGCGCGACAAGCAGTCGATTGGAAGCCCCGCCAGTGCCACTGTCGGGGCTTTTTTTATGCTAGGCGGGTTCTTCTAGTGGCTGCCAGCGCCCCTGTTTTTTCTGGTGGCGTAACTGATCTAGAATCTTGAATTTCAAGATGCCAAATACCCAGGTTTCAAACTCTGAGCGGCCTTCAAACGTCGTGCTTTTTTCAAAGGCGGTCAGTAAAGTTTCTTGAACGGCATCTTCGGCGGCGGCTGAGTCCCTTAGCTGTAAGCGCGCAAAGGCAAGTAGGCGAGGGCGCATGTAGCTGAAATGCGTGGCGGCCAGTGAAGCGGTGATGGTCACAGTGTCCCCTTGTCGTTGCTGGTTCCTTCTCATCGCACATCGAGTTTACGATATTCATGGAAAATACGCTGTTATTAGGATTTTTAGGCAGTTTGGTGGCTGGGCTATTGACCGCCGTGGGGGCGTTGCCCGTGCTGCTGGGCAAAACGCCAAGTCGGGGGTTTCGTGATTTAGCGCTGGGCTTTGCGGCCGGGGTGATGCTGGCGGCTTCGTTTTTCTCACTAATTATTCCGGCGCTAGATGCCGCAGAGATCTACTATTCGGGCGGGCCAATTCCGGCGGCACTGGTGTGCACCGCTATTTTGTTGGGTATGGCGGCGATTGCACTGCTCAACGAGCGCTTACCCCACGAGCACTTTCAGCAAGGAAGGGAAGGGCCTGAAGCCGCATCGCTGCGCCGGGTATGGCTGTTTGTGTTTGCTATTGCAATTCACAACCTGCCGGAAGGCTTGGCGGTCGGCGTTGGCTTTGGTGCCAATGGATTAGAAGGCGGGATGCCGCTGGCAATTGGCATTGGCTTGCAGAACATGCCGGAAGGGTTAGCGGTAGCCGTGGCGCTGATGGGGGAAGGCTACTCCAAGTGGCGCTCCTGGTCGATTGCGGCGCTGACCGGGCTCATTGAGCCGATTGGCGGGCTGTTTGGCGCCAGCGTCGTCACCGTTTCTCAAGTGCTGTTGCCCTGGGGCCTGGCGTTTGCTGCGGGTGCCATGCTCTACGTGATTAGCCACGAAATCATTCCCGAAACCCATCGCTGTGGCCACCAGAAGAAAGCGACGTTTGGCCTGGCGATGGGCTTGGTGATCATGCTGTTTCTCGATGTATGGCTGGGCTAGGCTCAGCCTTTTAGGTGCTCCACCAGCGCCTGGGCAAAGGTATCGGTGGTGCCGGTGCCGCCCATATCGGGCGTGACCATATCGCGGCGATTCTCTAGCACGGCGCGAATCCCCTGACGAATGGCATCCCCCTTGGCGGTCATGCCGAGGTGGTCGAGCATCTGGGCGGCGGCAAGCAGCAGGGCGCAGGGATTGGCAATTTTCTTGCCTGCAATGTCCGGCGCCGAGCCGTGTACCGCTTCAAAAATGGCCGCTTTTTCACCGATGTTCGCCCCTGGGGCTAAGCCCAAACCGCCCACGAGTCCAGCGCACAGGTCGGAGAGGATATCGCCGAACAGGTTGGTGGTGACGACCACATCGAATTGGTGAGGGTTCATAACCAGCTGCATACAGGCGTTATCCACGATCATCTCTTGGAATTCGATCTCGGGATACTCGCTGGCCACTTCACGGGCAACGTCTAAAAACAGGCCGGAGCTGGTCTTGATGATGTTGGCTTTGTGAACGGCGGTGACCTTCTTGCGACCATTCTGTTTGGCTAGCTCAAAGGCGTAACGCACGATGCGCTCGGAGCCTTTGCGGGTCACTTTGATCACCGAGATGCCGGTATTGCCGTCGTCGAGCATCTCTTGGCCATCGGAGAGGTAAGCCCCTTCGGTGTTTTCCCGCACGGTGATCATGTCGATATCATCGTAGCGGGAGCGGGTGCCCGGAAAGCTGATGGCGGGGCGCACGTTGGCATAGAGGTCAAAGTGGCGGCGTAGCTGCACGTTAATCGATGAAAAGCCCTTACCAATCGGCGTAGTGAGTGGGCCTTTCAGGGCAATGCCGTGCTTTTCAATGGCATCCAACGAGGCTTGAGGAATCAGCGTGCCGTGCTTTTCAAGCGCTACCAGGCCCGCGTCGATAAACTCGTAGTTCAGCCCGCACTCAAGGGCGTCTAGCACTTGCAGGGTGGCATCCATGATTTCGGGGCCGATGCCATCGCCTTTAATCACTGCGACTGTCTGGCTCATGAGCGGGTCCTCTCGTTGGTAGGGTAGAAAGTGGCGAGGAAAGGGCGGTGGGGCCGCCGTTTGAGTGCCATGGTAAGCCAAGCTTAGGGATCAGGTCATCGTCTAAACGTCTAGGGTGGCGGGTGCGAATTGGCCTGTTTGCTGGTAGAATGCCGCGCTCAAGGCGACTGGAACGCACTTAGCTGCCGCCATCTCGCCTGAATAACGATGTTAAAACAGCAAGGTTTATCTGTAATGATCAATGCAATGGCAGCCGTTGCTCTGCCGACACCAGGGCTGATGACTCCACCCTAGGTTCTCCCTCCTTAATTAGCGCCATAACGCTCTTCGCGTTATATCGGTGCTATGGCACCCCGTTGCCGCTATTTGGCTATCGGCGCGTTTGCGTCTTCGATTGGTAGCACTCATCCGACAATCTATTACTAACGTGCGCTCTTGTGCTGCCTTTGTGTGCGGCTGCGGCGCGCAATGTCTTTAAACCTCTAACCATGGACTCCCTGAATGGCACTTTTCAGTAAGCATGAGTGGTTCTCTAACATTAAGGGCGACACGCTCTCAGGTATTGTCGTCGCGCTGGCGCTAATTCCTGAAGCGATCGCCTTTTCAATTATCGCGGGCGTGGACCCGAAAGTGGGGCTTTACGCCTCGTTCTGTATCGCGGTGATTATCGCCTTTACCGGTGGCCGCCCCGGTATGATCTCTGCGGCCACCGGTGCCATGGCGCTTTTGATGGTAACGCTAGTGCGTGAGCATGGCTTGGAGTATCTGCTGGCCGCCACGTTGCTGACCGGCGTGCTGCAAATTATCGCGGGCTACCTGCGCCTGGCGGAGCTGATGCGCTTTGTCTCCCGCTCGGTGGTCACCGGGTTTGTAAATGCGCTGGCGATCCTGATTTTCATGGCGCAACTGCCGGAGCTTACCAACGTGACGTGGCACGTGTATGCCATGACGCTGGCCGGCCTGGGGATTATCTACTTGTTCCCTTATTTGCCGGTGATTGGCAAGTCGATTCCTTCCCCCCTGGTGTGCATCGTGGTGCTGACCGCAGTGTATATGGTGAGCGGTATGGATATTCGCAGCGTCGGCGATATGGGTGAGCTGCCGGATACGCTGCCGGTTTTCCTATGGCCGAACGTGCCGTTAAATCTTGAAACGCTGATGATTATCTTCCCTACCGCCATCATGCTTACCGTTGTAGGTCTGCTTGAGTCGATGATGACCGCCACGATTGTGGATGACCTCACCGACACGCCCAGCGATAAAAACCGCGAGTGTAAAGGCCAAGGGGTGGCCAATATTGGCGCTGGTTTAATGGGCGGTATGGCCGGTTGCGCGATGATTGGCCAGTCGGTGATCAACATTAAATCGGGTGGCCGGACGCGTTTATCTTCATTGATTGCAGGCGTAGTGTTGCTGCTGATGGTGGTGTTCTTGGCGGATTGGGTGTCGCAAATCCCCATGGCGGCGCTGGTCGCGGTGATGATTATGGTCTCGATTGGTACCTTTAGCTGGGAGTCCATCCGCGACCTGAAAAAGCACCCAATGAGCACCAATATTGTCATGCTGGCGACCGTGGCGGTCACGGTAGGCACCCATAACCTAGCCATCGGTGTTTTTGTGGGCGTGCTATTGGCGGCGTTGTTCTTCGCCAACAAGGTCGGCAACATCATGTACGTGGGCTCTCAAGAAGTAGAGTCCGGTAAAGAGCGCGAATACCAAGTGGTTGGGCAGGTGTTTTTTGCCTCGTCCGAGCGCTTTATGGCCGCGTTCGATTTCAAAGAGAGCATCGATAAGGTGACCATTAATCTCTCGAAGGCGCACTTCTGGGATGTGACCGCCGTTCAGGCGCTTGACCGCGTGGTGATTAAATTCCGCCGTGAAGGCACCGAGGTTGAACTGGTAGGCCTAAACGAAGCAAGCGCCACCGTGGTGGACCGCTACGCCGTTCACAACGACCCGGAAGCCGTTGAAAAACTGATGGGCGGCCACTAAACCAGGCAAGGAGAACAGCATGACTGAACACGTACTCGCCGCCATTGACGGCTCCCAATTTGCCGAAGGCGTTTGCGACTATGCCGCCTGGGCAAGCCTGGCCCTGGGTGCACCGCTAAGCTTTGTGCACGTTGTAGATAATCACTCTTGGGCACCCGAAGAGCAAAACTTATCCGGCAGCCTGCGCTTCGGTGCCCGCGAAAAGCTGATGGAAGAACTCTCAGCGCTTGATGAGCAGCGTGCCAGGGTAAATCGTGAGCAAGGCAAGCTGATGCTCGAAGCGGCCAAGGCCAGGGCGGTGGAAGATGGGGTAAGTAGCCCCACGACCCGCCAGTTAAACGGCACGCTAGTGGAAACACTGGTAGAGCTGGAAAAAGACGTGCGCCTGCTAGTGGTAGGCAAGCGCGGCGAAACCGCCCACCAGGCAAGTGGGCACCTGGGCGCTAACCTAGAGCGGGTGGTGCGGGAAATGCACCGCCCGATTTTGATGGTGCCGAAAGCCTTTCAGCGGCCGGAAAAGGTGCTGATTGCCTTTGATGGCAGCCAAACCGCCCGCAAAGGGGTGGAGATGCTGGCCCGCTCGCCGCTATTTGCGGGGGCAACCTGCCATGTACTGATTGTAGGAGCAGAAACAGCCGAGCACCGCAGTGAGCTGGCGTGGGCGCTAAACACTTTGCGTGAAGCAGGGCATCATGCAGAAGGCGCGATTCGCGCGGGTGAAGTGGATGACGCTTTGCAAGCTTACGAGCAGGAAAGCGGTATTGATCTACTGGTGATGGGAGCCTACGGGCACTCGCGCATTCGTCATTTGCTAGTAGGCAGTACCACCACGGCCATGCTGCGAAGCAGCCGGATACCTGTGTTAATACTGCGTTAACCGCTTATCAACATCGCTTAAGCCGGGCTGCTCGTAAGAGCAGCCCGGCTTTTTTGTGGGAGGTTGTTGATGCTGCAGTGCAATACTGTGCTATTCGATACTATGCTGTTAGGCAGGTTGTTACCTATCCACTCTCTGGAATAGCGAGGAGCCTGCCGTGCCAACGTTGGAAAAATCGCCTATTGGCTTTGATGCAACCTCACCCTCTCACCGTTTTATTGCCGAGCTATTGCGCGAGGCTGACATTCAACTGGATGGGAGCCGCCCTTGGGATATACAGCTGTACGCACCCGGCGTTATCGATAGTGCTCTTTCGCGAGGTAATCTGGGACTTGGCGAAAGCTACATGCGAGGGGAGTGGGATGCCATACGGCTAGATGAGCTGTTTTACCGCATCATGCGTGCCCAGCTTGGCCAACGCATTAAGCCCACCCAGCTGATTTACCACTCGCTACGTTCACGCCTGCTCAACCGCCAAACAGCGAAGCGGGCGTGGGAAGTAGGGGAGAAGCACTACAATCTCGGCAACGACTTTTATGCCGCGATGCTCGACCAGCGGATGACCTACACCTGTGGCTACTGGAAACATGCCCAAACGCTGGATGAAGCCCAGGAAGCCAAGCTTGATCTTATTTGTCGTAAGCTCCAGCTAAAACCAGGGATGCGTGTTCTGGATATCGGCTGCGGCTGGGGCAGTTTTATGGGCTACGCTGCCGAGCATTATGGGGTGGAGTGTGTGGGCCTGACCATTTCTAAGGAGCAGGCTGAATTTGGGCAGCGGCTGCTAAGAAAAGGCTTACCGGTAGAGTTTCGCCTGCAGGATTATCGTGATGAAAGCGAGACGTTTGACCGCGTAGTGAGTATCGGTATGTTTGAGCACGTAGGTCATAAAAATTATCGCGAGTATATGAGTGTTGTTCACCGCTGCTTAAAAGATGATGGACTATTTTTGCTGCATACCATTGGTAAAAACTTAAGCAATACCGTGACCGACCCTTGGATTGATAAGTATATTTTCCCCAATGGTGAGCTGCCTACCTTAGGGCAAATCACAGACGCCGCCGAAGCACTGTTTGTTATTGAAGATCTACATAACTTCGGGGCTGACTATGATCGCACCTTAATGGCTTGGCACCATAACTTCGAAACCCACTGGCCGCGATTTAAAGAGCAGTATGGCGAGCGCTTTTACCGCATGTGGCGCTATTACCTGCTGGTGTGTGCAGGGGCTTTTCGCGCCCGGCAAATTCAGCTCTGGCAACTAGTGATGAGCAAGCAAGGGATACTTGGTGGATACTCCCGTGTTAGCTAACCACTCGCCCCGGCAGCAGTTTGTGGCAGCCAGAGGATCAAGGAGAGATAAACCTAGGGCTGCTGCTGTTCGAGCGACCCGCGTATCAAAAGGTTAGGCCGCTGGTGGGTGTGAAAAGGCCAAACGCTCGCCCATCCAGGCGGAGAATACACAGAGGGGCAGGCTGCCTATGCCGTAAAGCAGTGCGAGCTCTAGACTGCCCTGCTGTGCCAAGTGCAGCGTTTCCAGGCTGAAGAGCGAAAAGGTAGTGAAGCCGCCGCAAAACCCTGCCACTAACAGCGGCTGCCAGCGCGCCAGTTTGCCATGTGGCGCGCGAGACGCTGTCGCGGCTAACCAGCCGATGAGGCAAGAACCCAGTATGTTTACCAATAGTGTTCCCCAGGGGAAGTGGCTACCCAGCACGGCCATAGAAGCCAGCGAAACGCTATAGCGAAGAACGCTTCCTATAGCGCTGCCAAGGCCGACGGCTAGATAGGCGTTGATACTCATCAAGGACTCCTTGCTAACCCTGGGCCAACCACCAGCCTAGCGCTGTCATGGCGATGCCTAATAGTAACGTAGCGACCATATTGAGCGCGGCGCGAATTGCCTGGCCGCGCTGCCACAGCTCAAGGGTCTGCAAGCTAAACGACGACACCGTGGTATAGCCGCCTAACAGGCCCGCTACCGCAAATAGCCAAAGCGACTGCGTATTAGCCACGCCGTAAACGCCTAGTAGCCAACCTGCTAATAGCGTTCCGCTAGCATTGACGCAGAGTGTTCCCCAGGGGAAGGCTTTACCCAGCGCATGAGCCATCGCGTTGGAAATGGCAAAGCGCCCGATACCCCCCAGTGCGCCGCCCAGTGCCACGAGTAATACGCTGGTGATGCCATGTCCCATGCTGCTCCTCGCCCTATGATGAATCTATTGATAGGCGGCTAATTGTAGCATCTGTATCCATCAAGGGCGGAGCGCCTAAAAACGTGCCGCTGACGGTGTTGCTGTCCAACGTCTTCGTGTACAACAGAGTCAGAATAACGACAACGTTTGGTGCACCCTCTTCAAGGAGAAGCCAGTATGTCTGATTACGTGTTAGCAGCCATTGATGGGTCCCACTATGCAGAAAGTGTGTGTGACTATGCGGTTTGGGCAGCCACGGCGCTTTCGGCACCGCTGCGTTTTCTTCACACCGTTGATAACCACACGCAGGTGGCGGAGCCTGACTTAACCGGCCATCTAGGCCTGGGCACGCGAGAACATCTTCTGGAACAGCTCTCGGATATTGAAGAGCAGCGCGGCAAGCTTGCTCGCCAGCAGGGGCGCTTGATATTGGATGCCGCAAAAGCGCGGGTAGCAGCGGCTGGGTTTGCAGAGCCGCCCTGTATGCAGCGCAATGGCACCCTGGTGGATACCTTGGCCGAGCATGAAAAAGAGATCCGCTTGCTAGTGCTAGGAAAGCGAGGGGAAACGGCCCACCAAGCCAGCGGCCACTTGGGCTCTAACCTTGAGCGCGTGGTACGTGAGCTTCACCGTCCCATCTTGATGGTGCCGAAGGCGTTTACGCTGCCCAAACGCGTGCTGATGGCCTTCGATGGCAGCAAAACAGCGCGAAAAGGCGTTGAAATGCTGGCGAAAAGCCCCTTGTTTGATGACGCATCATGCTATGTGGTGATTGTGGGCGCAGAGACTGCAGAGAATCACTCGCAGCTGCAGTGGGCTATGGATACCCTCCAGGCCGCAGGCCGCCAAACCGAAGGCGCTATTCGCGCCGGTGAGGTGGAAGAGACGCTGCGCGCTTATAAGCAAGAAAAGGACATTGACCTGCTCGTGATGGGGGCTTACGGCCACTCGCGCATTCGCCATCTGCTGGTGGGCAGCACCACCACGGCAATGCTGCGTAATGCGCATTTACCGGTGTTGATACTGCGCTGAATTGCGGTTGACGCTAAACCCTGGCCGCCGCTATACCCCTTGGTGGCGGCCAGGCGGCTTACGCGAGGCTGGTGGCGGCCTCTGGCTGAGTGGTGCGGGTTGGTTGCGCTGCGTTAATCCCCGATAGCACCGCTTTAAGCGAGGCGCTGACCGTGTCGCTATCTTCCGCCACGGCACAGATGCGCTGCCCATCAATATTAAGCTGCACGAAGGCAATGGCGTTGGCCTCGCTGTCGCCGCCTAGCGAGTGCTCGCTGTAATCGAGAATGGCCACATGGGTGCCGGTATGTTTCTTCCAGGCGTCGGTGAATGATGACATCGCGCCATTTCCCGTGCCGGATAGGCGCAGCGTTTCGGCACCCTGCCACAGCGTCACATCGATACCTTCCTGCTGCCCCTTCGAGAGCCGGTAGTCGGCCAGCGCTAGGGGGGCGTCATGGGAGAAGTTATCGAACATCACTTGGCGAATCATCTCGCTAGAGAGCTCGCCGTTACGTCGCTCGCTCTCTTTCTGCACGTAAGGGGCCAGCGCTAGCATCATCCAGCGGGGCAGGTTAATGCCGTAGTCGCGCTCCAGTAGGAAGGCCATACCACCCTTACCCGACTGGCTGTTGACCCGAATGACCGCTTGGTAATCCCGCCCAATATCGTGGGGGTCAATCGGCAGGTAGGCCACTTGCCACGGCTCATCGGGTTTCTGGTGTTTGAGCGATTTGCGAATCGCATCCTGGTGGCTGCCTGAGAAGGCGGTGTAGACCATTTCGCCTACCCAGGGGTGGCGGGGGTGCATCGTAATGCCGGTACATTCGTGAACCACTTGAATGATCTCGTCTGGATTGGAAAGATCCAGCTCGGGGTCAATCCCCTGGCTGTAGAGGTTCATCGCCAGCGTGACAATATCCATATTGCCGGTGCGTTCGCCGTTACCCAGCAAGGTGCCCTCTACCCGGTCGGCACCCGCTAACAGTGCAAGCTCAGCCGAGGCCACGGCACCGCCGCGGTCGTTATGGGTATGCACTGAAATAATCACGCTGTCGCGGCGGCTAATGTGCTGGCAGAAATACTCGATTTGGTCGGCGTGATGATGCGGGCCAGCCACTTCTACTGTGGTGGGCAGGTTAAGAATGCACTTGTTGTCTGGGGTGGGCTGCCAGACATCCATCACCGCTTCGCAAATAGCCAGTGAGAAGTCGATTTCCGTGCTGGAGAAGCTCTCCGGCGAGTACTGGAAGCGCCAATCAACGTCTGGATATTGCGCGGCATAGGTTTTCACCCAGGTCGCCCCTTGCACGGCGATATCGGTAATACCATCGCGGTCCATCTCGAACACCCGCTCTCGCTGAATGGTCGAGGTGGAGTTGTACAGATGGATAATGGCGCGTTTAGCGCCCACCAGCGAAGCAAACGTGTTTTCGATCAGGTGTTCGCGGCACTGTACCAGCACGGCGATGGTGACGTCCTCAGGGATTTGGTCCTCTTCGATCAACCAGCGCACGAAGTCGTAATCCGGCTGGCTGGCGGAGGGGAAGCCCACCATGACTTCCTTAATGCCCACTTTAATAATCTGGTGCCAAAAGCGCTGCTTCTGCTCAACTGTCATGGGCTCCAGTAGGGCTTGGTTACCATCGCGTAGGTCTTCGCTTACCCAGATAGGAGCGTGGGTAAGCTCCCGGTCGGGCCACTGGCGGTTAAAGGCGGGCACCCGCGGAGCAGGGCGATATTTGCGATGATCAAAAGCAGCCATGGTAAGTTTCCTGAAAACGTTGAGTTGTTTGGGGCGGCCGCTTGTGGCGTCAGCCGCTTTTAAGACGATCCTGCTTGTGACAGTCACACCAGTTTACTCAACTTGCCTTGAAAGGTTATTGCGAAAAAATGGCATTATTGAGAGTAAGTGGCAGAATGTATCAATATATGCTTTTTTATTGGTAGGAGCTGTCGGCTATGACGGTATCACCCTTGACGCTGGATCGTTTTGATCGGCGTATTCTGGATGTGCTACAGGTGGAAGGGCGCATTAGTAACCAGGAGTTGGCCGAGCGTATTGGCCTTTCGCCATCGCCCTGCTTACGCCGGGTGCGGGCGCTGGAGGAACATGGGCTGATTACCCAGTACCGTGCGGTGGTGGATGCGCGCCCGCTGGGGTTTCAACTGATGGCATTGCTGCACATCTCGATGGACCAGCACACCCCTGAGCGGTTTGATAACTTCGAGCGACATATTCGCACTATCCCCAACGTGGTGGAGTGTTTGATCATTACCGGGCAAGCGGCGGATTTTCAGCTCAAAATTCTGGTGAAGGATATGGATGATTACCAGCACCTGCTGCTGCACGTCATCAACCGAATTGAAGGGGTTACCGGGGCCCATACGAGCTTCGTTTTGCGCCGCGTGTTTGAGCATCGTCCCGTGCCCACCTAATGCGCGTTGGCTAACGAAGCATAGGCAGTGGCTTGGTGGCGGTTTACACTAGTTTTTTTCATCTTCTTAGGAGATTAATCTATGAGCATTCAGCGTCATGATACAAAAGCTCGTATGAGCCGCGCCGTGATTCACCAGGGCGTTGCCTATTTATGCGGTCAGGTGGCGGGTCCTGAGGCGCGCCATGGCGACATCAAAGAGCAAACTGAGAGCATGCTGGCGCGGGTAGATGCGCTGCTAAAAGAGATTGGCTCCAGCCGCGAGCAGCTGCTAAGTGCCACTATCTACCTGAAAGATGGTGGCGATTTCGCAGCGATGAACGAAGTATGGGATGCCTGGGTGCCAGATGGCTATGCACCGGCACGCACCTGCGTATGCGCGCCAATGCCTGCCGACGAGTTAAAAGTGGAAATTACCGTCACCACCGCTGTGGACGCGTAACCACTAGCGACGCTTATTTAGTGGGCTTTTCCGCTGGAAAGCGGGTATCGCGCAGGCTGTCTTTGATCTTTTTCAGGTGCGGCAGAAAATCTTCGCCGCGCCTAAGCGTTACCCCGGTGGCGAGCGCATCAATTAAGGTGAGCTGAATAACTCGTGAGGTCATCGGCATATAGTGGTCGGTGTCCTCTGGAGTGGCGACTTCAAGCGTGGCGGTGCACTCCTGTGAGAGCGGAGAGTTCGGTGCGGTAATGCCGAGTGCGACGGCGCCTGCTTCCCTGGCCACTTTGGCGATATCCACCAGCTCCCTGGTACGTCCGGTATAAGAGATGATCACCACCACATCGCCGGTGTGGCAGGCGGCGGCTACCATGCGCTGCATCAGCACGTCTACATAGGCCATGACCGGCAGGTTAAAGCGGAAAAACTTATGCTGCGCGTCTTGCGCCACGGCACCTGACGCACCCAGCCCAAAAAAGTGAATCTGCTTGGCCTGCGTCAGATAATCCACCATCCGCTCGACGGCGGCCATATCCACTTCCCGCTGGGCTTCGTCCAGCGCGGCAATGGTGGCCCCAAAGATTTTATGGGTGTACTGAGTGGCAGTATCGCCGGGCTCAACGGCGCGGGTGACGTAGGGCGTGCCCCCCGCCAAGCTTTGGGCCAGCTTGATTTTAAAATCCGGGTAGCCTTTGGCGCCAAAGTTACGGCAGAAACGGTTAACGGTCGGCTCGCTGACACTAGCTGCCTGGGCAAGGCTTGCGATGCTCAGGCTGGTGGCCGCGGCGGGGTCTTCCAAAATTACGTTCGCGACTTTGCGCTCTGAGCGGTTCAACTCTTCTAAGCGTTCCCGTAAGCGGTCTAGCAGGTCATGCGCCATTAACAGACTCCGTGGCAGGCGTTAAGTTTGGGTGAGGTTTCCAATTCGTGCACCAGCGATAAAATTCATCGGCGGGCAACGGACGAGCATAGTAATACCCCTGTGCAGCTTCGCAACCAATAGAACGTAAGTAGTCTGCTTGAGCTGCGGTTTCGATGCCTTCAGCCACCACATTACAGCCTACTGCATGGGCTAACTGGGTGATGGTCAGAGCCAGTTGGCGATCCACCGTGTCTTTTTCCAAGTCCAGCACAAAGGCGCGGTCAATCTTTAGGGTTGAAAAAGGTAGTGTCTTTACATAAGCCAGCGAGGAGTGCCCGGTACCAAAATCATCGATGGCAACAGCAATCTTTGCTTCGGTCAATTGAGCTAACTGGATGCGCGCGTTGTGCATATCGCTGAGCAGGCCGGATTCGGTGACCTCTAAAGCAAAAAAGCGCTCAGGAATGTTGTGCTTAGCTAAGCGTGTTAGTAGGTTTTGAGCAAAATCCTTACGTGCCAGCTGGCGGGCTGCCACGTTAACCGCAATATGGAAGCGGTCATTAAGAAGCCCTTGCTGGCGCCACTGCACAATATAGCGCATGGCCTCTTCTAGCACCCACTCACCAATGGAGAGAATATCACCGCTTGCCTCGGCAAGGGGGATGAAATCTGCAGGTGACACATGACCAAGTTCTGGATGGTACCAGCGGAGCAGGGCTTCCGCGCCGATGACTTGCTGGGTGGCGAGCGATAGCTTGGGCTGAAACGCCAGTGACATTTCCCCCCGTTGGGTTGCCCCGCGAACCGCCTGTTGCAGGTGTAGGCGATGACGCTGCTGGGTTTCCAGAGTTTCGTTGTAGTTTTGGATACGTAAAGAGCCGTTTTGGGGCAGGGCTAGGGCGGCCATGTGCACAAGTCGCTCGGTTTCAAAATGGCCATGGGACCAGCTAATACCCATGCGGGCGTTGAGCGGTAGCAGTAAATCGCCCAGCGTCTGGTCATGGTCGAAACAGCTTAGTAGACGAGAGGCTAACTGCCGTAGCCCGGTGAGCTCAGCACTTTGGGTGATCACCAGTAGCTCGCTGCCGCCCCAGAGTCCTAATGTACATTTAGGGGATAATTGGGCGTTTAAGCGGTGGCTGATATGCATTATTAACTGGTCTGCAATACCGTAGCCATGGAGTCGAACCGCATCGTCCAAGTGATCCAAAGCAATAAACAGCAGCCCAGTGCCGTGCCCTCGTTGAGCGGCTTCTTGCAATAGCTGTGTCAGTGCCCGCCGGTTGGGTAGCTGTGTGATGGGGTCGGTGCGTGACTGGTGATCAAGCTCTTCTGTCCGCTTGGCAACCATTTGCTCCAGGGTTTCTGCTTGTTTATCGCGAACCTGGTAGCGATGCTCGACATCAAGCGTATTACGAATGCGTTGTAGCACTTCATCGTGCTTAAACGGTTTGGTAAGGAAGTCACGAATGCCCATTTTAAGCGCCCGGTGGCGGGTGTCGTCGTCAATTTGGGCGGTCAGTACAATGACAGGGGGCGTCTGGTCTGCAAAATGTTCCTGCAGTTGCTCCATCACCGCGTAGCCATCTATATGAGGCATGCGGATATCGAGCAAAATCAAATCGGGCAACTGCTGCTGACAGTAGGCAAGTACGTGACGCGGGTCGCTTAGCCCATGCACATTGTCAAACCCATGATCGTCTAATAGGTCGAGAAGCAGCTCAATATTCACGCTGTTGTCGTCAACAACAAGCAGGTGTTTGTTCATCAATGTCATGGAGCCTTCCTTGGTGCGTCTGTTGCCGGTGCAGCGGAAAAATAGGTGCTGAGCGTTGCCGATAGCTTGTCGATATCGATAGGTTTGGTCAGGTAATCAGCAAAACCAGCGGCTAAGCCGTGGGTTAAATCACGTTCCATCGCATTGGCAGAGAGCGCAACTACATTAATATGCTTCAGTTGCGTATCGTTTTGTATGGCAGCGAGGGCTTGGTAGCCGTTCATCCCCGGCAGGTGGATATCCATAAGTACAAGATCAGGCGGTGAGTGACGCATAATCTCAAGCCCGAGTTCAGCGCTATTAACGGTTTGAAGGTCCACGTGGGGGAAGTCATCAATAATGTCTTCCATCAGGCGTTGGTTGGTGGGGTTATCCTCAATATAAAGCAGTCGATAATCGCGCTGAGCTTTTTCCGCATCGGCCAAGGTGCGTGTTGCGGTCTGTTCTGTTAGTGGGGCAACGTTGGCAACAGGGAGCGTAAACCAGAAAGTAGATCCTTCGCCCGGCTGGCTGTCCACGCCAATACACCCCGACATGCGCTCAACCAGTTCTCGAGTGATTGCTAGCCCAATACCCGTGCCTTCGATGGTACCGTACTCAGCGTCTAGGCGATTAAACGGCTCAAAGAGTTCCTCTTGCCGCTCGGGGGCAATACCCGGTCCTGTGTCACTAATGCTGAAGCGTAGTTCAGAATCTTGCTGCGTTACCCCAATGGTAATGGTGCCGTGCTCGCGGTTGTACTTGATGGCATTAGATAACAGGTTGAGCAGTATCTGTTTCGTGCGGGTGTAGTCAGCAGAGACAGACCAGGTACTGTTTATTGGGTAGCGAATTAACTGAATGCCAGTGGCATTCATATTAGCTTCTAACGTGTTGCAAGCATCTTCAATGACGCCTTCGATAGAGATCGGTTCTATGGAGAGGGTCATATGCCCAGCTTCAATTTTCGCTAGATCAAGCACTTCGTTAATTAAGCTCAACAAGTGTTGGCCGCTCTTCTCAATTTGGCCGACCTGGCGCTGTTGCTTCTCGCTAAGAGGGTCGCGTCGCCCTTTACTGAGTAACTGGGCAAAACCAATGATGGCATTTAGCGGGGTACGTAGCTCGTGGCTCATGGAAGAGAGGAATTCACTCTTCGCCTTATTCGCTTTCTCTGCCTGATCCCGTGCGGCCGCTAAGTCTTTGGTGACTTGTTCGCGCTCGGCCATTTGGCGATAGAGATTAATCAGTAGGGCGCAGGTGTCGGTAAACGGCTGTAGCCAGTCCAGCAGCGCTTGGCTAAGAGGCTGCTGGCTGTTGGCAATAGCGAACATGCCAATCAGCTGGTCGCCGTTGAAAATAGGCGCGCCCAAATAGTTATTGATCCGTGGGTGGCCCGGTGGGAAACCGCCACGCTTGGCATGGCTATACACATCATCGGTAATCACCACGTTGCCATAGGCATAAACCTGCCCTAGTAAGGAGTTAGGGTTGGTAAGCATCATATCGCCACTGCGCAGCTTCTCCATCAGCTCGCGGGACTCTTTGTTCCACGAGAGATCGGTAATGGCGTGTATTTTCAGCGCGTTGGTGGTCTCAGTTGGTAGTACTTCACCAATCAGCGCGTAGTCGCTGTCGGTTAGCTCACGCAGTGCTTCCATCAGAAAGGTCCAAAGCCGCTCGCCGGACATTAGTGCCTGGTAGTCGGTAATGCCCTGATGAAGCACTTGTAATAAGCGGCGTTCCCGGTTTACGCGATGTTTTGCTTTATTAATATCTGAAAGGTCAGTGAGTATCGCCAGAAACTCAACAAATTCCTGACGGTCATTGTGGATGGCATTTACTACCAAGTGTACGGGAATCTGATGCCCTTGCTTGTGGCGCACCACGGTTTCGCGCCCTTTTCCAGCGCTCTGTTCATTAGCATCAGAAGAGAAGTAGCGGCTAATTAAATAATTGTATTTCTCCGCGGTCTCTGGGAAGGCGAGCATTCCCACATTGTTGCCGACAACTTCTTCAGCTTGGTAGCCCAATAAGTTGAGTGCAAATGGATTAATGGCGATGACATTTCCCGCCCGATCGACGCGTAGTTTACCTGTCGCACTTTTGGTAAAGAGTGCTTCAAGCTGTTTTGCCGTACGTGAAAGCCGCTCCTTAAGCTCATGTTGGCGGAGCAATTCATCTACCTGCTTGGCTAAATTGTGCAGGATGCGATGATCACGCTCAGTAAAGGTGCGTGGTTGTTCACCAATTAAGCACAGCGTACCAACGGGTAACTGGTCATCGCTGGGGCAAAGCGGGTGGCCTGCATAAAAACGGATATGAGGCTGCTCTAATACCAATGGGTTATCAGCGAAGCGCGGGTCGTTTTTGGTATCTTCAATGACTAAGGGGCGATTAGCTGCTACGGCATGAGCACAAAATGAGATATCACGGTTGGTTTCATAGGCCTCAAGCCCGCTGTGAGCTTTAAACCATTGGCGCTCTTTATCAACCAACGATACTAAAGCAATCGGCACATCAAACAGTTCGCAGGCCAGCTCAGTGATGCGATCAAAGGCTGTGTCGGCAGGTGTATCGAGAACATTGAGTGCATGCAAGGCCGTCAGGCGCTGTGTTTCATTATTAGGTAGGTCGGCGGCTTGCATAATGTTTCCTAAACGTAGTGGCCTGTAACTATAAGGCGTATTCAGTGAATATCGGACATTAGCTTAATAGCTTTAGTCAAGCCCGAGTAATTTCAGCAACCAACGTCGATAAGGGGGGCTTAACCACCGGCTGGTGGGGCGCTGGGATTGATAAAAGACGCCGCGCAAATGGCTAAAACGTTCAAAACCGTGACGGCCGTGGTAAGCCCCCATGCCGCTTTCACCAACGCCTCCAAAGGGTAAAGAGGAAACGGCGTGGTGCAGCAGCGTCTCATTAAACACCAGCGCACCAGAGCGGGTGGTATGACGAAGGGATTCCTGGAGCGCCTTGTTACGGGTGAACGCGTAGAGAACGAGTGGGTGAGGGCGAGCATTAATAAAACGAATGGCGTCGTCCATTTGCTTAACGCTAATAAGCGGCAGGATGCGGCCAAAAATCTCCTCCTGCATTAGCGCTAAACCCTGGTGCGGGTCGATGACGAGCGCGGGGGAATGGGTGCCTTGGTCAATTACACGGCAGCCGTGGTCGCGTGCTTCATCCAATAGCTGCTTGATGCGCGCTTGGTGGACATCGCTCACATAGCCGGTGGCCTCTTTTGCGTTTGGCCGCTGATGTTGGATGGCTCGCTCTAAAGCGTGAGTAAGGGCGTCAAGGTGGCGGCTCTCAACCAGTACATAGTCCGGCGCTATGCAGGATTGTCCCCCATTCATGCCTTTGCCAAAGATAATCGCGGCGGCCGCCTGTTCTAAATCAGCGTCACCCGCGACAAGCGCAGGTGATTTGCCACCCAGCTCCAGCGTGACGGGGGTGAGGTGGGTTGCCGCGGCAGCGGCTACTTGGCGGCCCGTTGCGCTTGAGCCGGTAAAGAGCAAGTGATCAAACGGCAGCGCGCTAAATGCTGTGGCGATATCAGCGCCACCTTCCACCACGCCAAACTCTTCGTCGGTGAAGTATTGAGGCACCAGTTTGGCCAATAGAGCGCTGGTATGTGGCGCCTGCTCACTGGGCTTTACCAGTACCGTATTACCTGCGGCGAACGCATCTACCACCGGCATCAAAGCAAGATGCCAAGGGTAGTTCCAGGAGGACATCACTCCCACAATGCCAAGGGGCTGAGGGGCAACGTGAGCACGAGCGGGCCACATTTTCCAAGGTACGCCTGCTCGGCGAGGGCGCATCCAGTGCCATAAGTGGCGGCGTGCATGGCGAATTGCTTGCAGCACAGCGCTAATTTCAACAAGGTGTATTTCTACGTCGCTACGCTGGCCAAAGTCGGTTTGGATTGCTCGCACGATCTCTTGCTGATGGCGCTTCGTCATTTTGGCTAAGCGGGCCAAACGTTCTCGGCGCACCCCTAACGTTGGAAATGGCGCTTGGCCAGCCGTATGACGCTGAGCATTAAACATACTCGTCAGGTCGCGCTTCATAGCCTCTCCTTGGAATCATCCGTTATTGACAGTGCTGGTTTCATTGCGCGTGGGTGCAGTGTTTATCGGTCCAAAAGATCGTAAGCAAAACAAGGTGGTTGGTACGCTGTCATGGCCTTGATGGTACAGTAAACGATTCACAACCTATGCCAGTGTGCCATGGGAGATGTTATGCGTTCACACTCGCTGTCCCTTACCATTCTACCTGCGATTGATACCGTTGCGGCAAGCCAGTGGGATGCGCTGGTGAGTGAAGAGCAGCCCTTTTTACGCCATGCCTTTTTGGCTGCACTTGAAGCGAGCGGTTCGGTGAGTGCAGCTACTGGCTGGGTGCCTTGCCATTTATGCGTTTGGCAAGATTCCCGATTGGTCGGGGCGCTGCCCATGTACCGCAAGGACCACTCCTATGGCGAATATGTGTTTGATTGGGGGTGGGCGGAGGCGCTGGAGCGGGCAGGTGGCGACTACTACCCCAAAGGGCTAAGCGCTATTCCTTTTACGCCCGCGCCTGGCCCCCGAGCACTGATAGCCGCGAATACCGATACTGCCGCTGTCCGTGAGCAGTTAGCCATCGGTTGGAAACAGCAGTGCGATGAGGTGGGGCTTTCCAGTTGGCACTTGCTGTTTGCCGAGGAGCCAGAGGTCGAGGCGTGGCAGCGCCAGTGTCCTGAGCTAATTGCGCGAGAAGGGCTACAGTTTCAGTGGCGAGACCGAGGTGTCGGCGATTTTGACGGCTTTTTAGCTAGTCTGACCTCAAAGCGTCGCAAAATGATAAAGCGTGAGCGGCGGTTAGTCGCTGATCAGGGCCTTACGCTGCATCGTCTGGAAGGTGCTGCGATTAGTGATGTCGATATGGCGCACTTCTATCGCTGCTACACCATTACATATCATGAGCGTGGCCGACCACCCTATCTTAATCACGTCTTCTTTGAACGCTTACGCCAAGTAATGCCCGAGGCGCTGATGTTGGTGCAGGTGCGTTTGGAGGGCAGGCCCGTGGCCGCTGCGCTCTATTTTCGCGGTGCACACACTCTTTATGGACGCTACTGGGGCAGTGAAATCATCGCGGACTGCCTGCATTTCGAAGCCTGCTACTACCAAGGTATCGACTACTGCCTAGCCAAGGGGCTAACCCTATTTGACCCTGGCACCCAGGGCGAGCATAAACTGGTAAGGGGCTTTGCACCGCAGCGGGTTCGCTCGCTGCACTATGTGGCCCATCCAGGGCTTGCCGCAGGGGTCGCGCAGTTTTGCCAAGAAGAGGCTGCCCATATCATGGCCTATCGCCGTGCCGCCGAAGATGCCTTACCGTTTAAATAATTCCCACAGCGCTGCGGCTCGCTGCCTATCGCCCTTAATGGCATAATGCGCGCCGTTCTCGCTTTCACAAAGGATCTCTGTGATGCACAAATGGCTTGTGGTGATACTGCTTGCCGCTCTGGGATTGCTGCAGTACCAGCTGTGGCTGGGAAACGGCGGCTGGCAAGACCTCCAGGAGGTAGAGCAACGCGTTGCCGTGCAGGAAGCCGATAACGTGCCAATGCGTGAGCGCAATGCAAGGCTCGCAGCGGAAGTCACTGACTTAAAAACGGGACTCGATGCCATTGAAGAGCGCGCCCGTAGCGATATGGGAATGGTGCGCACCGATGAACAATTTTATTGGGTGCCCGGTGTTGCCATCAAAAACGAGCTAGTGGGAATCAATGCGGGGCTGGTTTCCCTGCCTGGAGCTATACCACCGAGCAGTGAAGGCGCCGCAGAATGAGTAACACACTATGGCTCGTCGTTCCTGCAGCGGGGCAGGGCAGACGTATGGGGGCCGATAAGCCTAAACAGTATTTGACGTTGAACAATCAGCCCATTCTGGCCCACACCTTGGCAAGGCTTCACGCCGCTTTTCCGCAGGCGCGGTTGGTACTTTGCCTAGACAGCGACGACCGCTGGTTCGACCCCACCTGGGTGCCTTTTGCGCAGTGGCAGCGTGTGTCAGGCGGTGCTGAGCGTATGCATAGCGTATTAAACGCTTTGCAAGCGATGACCGCCGAGGACTCAGACCTCGTGATGGTGCACGATGTCGCGCGTCCGTGCATTACTCGTGATGATCTCCACGCGCTCTATCAAGCAGCGCAGACACACTCAGGCGGTGCGCTTCTGGCAATGCCGGTGGCGGATACCATGAAGCGCGATAACGGTGACCAGCTCAGCCAAATTACCGAACCGCGGGATGGCCTATGGCACGCGCTGACGCCACAGAGTTTCCGTTACTCGCTGCTACGCCATGCGCTTGAGCAGGCTCAGCAAACCGGCACGGTGGTCACTGATGAAGCCTCGGCGGTAGAAGCGCTGGGCGAGGCGCCACGGCTAGTGAGCGGACGCCGAGATAATCTAAAAGTGACCCACCCTGACGACTTAGCCCTGGCGGCTGCCATTCTGGCCGCCCAGTCGGCAACCGCCAGCAACAGGAGTTCCTAATGCGAATTGGCCACGGTTTTGACGTACACCGCTTTGGGCCGGGTGACCATTTAATGATTGGCGGCGTTAAGCTGCCGTTTGACCACGGTTTTGTGGCCCACTCTGATGGCGACGTACTGCTCCACGCGATCAGCGATGCGCTACTGGGTGCCTGTGCGCTGGGGGATATCGGCCGTCACTTTCCGGATACCGACCCCGCCTGGGCCGGTGCTGACAGCCGTGGCCTGCTGCGCCATGTGGTAACCCTGGTGCGTAGCGAGGGGTATCGCGTGGTGAATCTGGATGCAACGTTAATGGCCCAGGCGCCCAAAATGGCTCCCCATATTGACGCTATGCGCGCCGTCATCGCTGAAGATTTAGGAATTAGTCTTGGCCAGGTAAACGTCAAAGCCACCACTACTGAGCGCCTTGGCTTCACCGGGCGCGGTGAAGGCATTGCCGCAGAGGCGGTGGTACTGCTGACGGCCCCAGAGGCGCTGAATGCTTAACCTACCCCCATGGCAGCGTAGCCTAACGCCCGCTTTCGGCGTGCCCGCGCCAGGGCAGTACCGTGCTCAGCCGGAAGACTTTATCGTCGATGAGCAGCTTGATTTTATCCCGGAAGCTCATGGTGAACACCTGTGGCTGCGGCTTGAAAAGCGTAACCAAACCACGTTAGATATGGTGAAACAGCTAAGCCGACTGTGTGGCGTCACGCCTAGAGATATTGGCTATTCCGGCATGAAAGATCGGGTCGCGGTGGCTCGCCAATGGTTAAGCGTCCATTTGCCAGGGCGCGATGCCCCGGCGGATTTGTCGGCTTCTTTGGCAGCGCTGGGGGTTACGGTACTTGAGCAGGCGCGCCACCCACGTAAGCTAAAGCGGGGCGTGCATCGCACTAACCACTTTACGCTACGCCTGAGCGGTGAGGCCGTTCAGTCGGCCGATTTTTTGCCGCGCTGGGAAACGCTCTGCGCCCAGGGCGTGCCCAACTATTTCGGCCATCAGCGCTTTGGCGCAGGGGCGCGCAACTTACAGCGTGCCGCCGCCGTGCTGGCGAAAGGCTGGCGCAAGCGCGACGACCGGCAGGGCATGATGCTCTCCACCGCTCGCAGCTTTTTATTCAATGAGCTGCTTAGCGCGCGGCTGCAGGATGGTAACTGGTGCCAGCCCATCGCTGGGGATGCTCTCATGCTTGATGGCACCCAAAGTGTGTTTGGCATTGAGGCGGTGGAGGAGAGTTTGGTGGAGCGCGCCGCTGCGCTAGACGTTCACCCAACCGGCGTGCTGTGGGGCGTTGGCCGCTCGGCTGAAGGAGATGCTGGGGCTTATGAAGCGCAGCTCGCCGCTCAGCACCCTGCGCTGTGTGAAGGGCTTGAAAAGAGCGGCGTCAGGCGCGGGCAGCGTGCGCTACGTGCCCGGCTTATTGCGCCGCAAATAACCTTCGATGCAGACGCCGTGCTACTCTCGTTTGCCCTGCCGCGAGGCAGCTTTGCCACGGCGGTCATTGGCGAGTTAATTCATCATCCCGACACGGCTTAACGCTGAGGTGAGGAGATTCTGATGCGGCGACTGCTGCTTTCCAACGATGACGGTGTTCACGCCCCCGGCCTTAGAGCGCTTTACGAGGCACTAACACCCCACGCTAACCTACGCGTGGTTGCCCCTGACCGTGACCGCAGCGGGGCCAGTAATTCGCTGACGCTATCGCGTCCGCTTGCGCTGACGGCGTTAGACAACGGCTTTTATAGTGTGGACGGCACTCCGGCCGACTGCGTCTATTTAGGCGTGAATGGGATGTGGGACGAGCGTCCTGATTTGGTCATTTCAGGGATTAACCATGGCAGTAACCTCGGTGATGACGTGCTTTATTCAGGCACGGTCGCCGCCGCGATGGAGGGGCGTAATCTAGGTATGACGGCGATTGCCATGTCGCTGTGCGGCGCCCACCATTTTGCGACGGCAGCCCAGTTTGCCGCGAGCCTCATCGGTGCCGCTGATCAACTCTCACTGCCGCCTCGTACGCTGCTGAATGTGAACGTCCCTGACCTGCCCTGGGAAAAAATCAAAGGTGTTAAAGTTACCCGCTTGGGCTACCGCGGCCCAGCCGAAAAGCCTGTGCCGGTGCAAGACCCCCGGGGCCGTACCCGCTACTGGATTGCCCCGGTGGCGGCTAACGCTGACGACGGTGAAGATACCGACTTTGCGGCCATCGAAGCAGGTTATGTATCGATTACGCCACTGCAAACTGATTTAACGCGCCACTCCGCGCGTCGTGATGTGCAGGACTGGTTGGATGCCTTTGCCTGAGCTATCTCCTGGTGAGCGGCGCGGCCGTGGAATGACTTCCCAGCGCACCCGTGACCGTATGATCAAGCGCCTGATTCAACAAGGCGTGCGTAACCAGTGCGTGTTAGACGTGATGGCCAGCGAGCCGCGTCATCTGTTTGTCGATGAAGCGCTCGCTCATCGCGCCTATGAAGATACCGCTCTACCCATTGGCTTCGGCCAAACGCTGTCGCAGCCGCTAACCGTCGCGCGCATGACGGAGTTAGTGCTGCGCGCGTCGCCCCAGCGCGTGCTGGAAGTGGGGACTGGTTCAGGTTATCAAACGCTGATTTTGTCGCGCCTAGTAGAAACGCTTTACTCCGTGGAGCGAATCTATACGCTGCACGAGCGAGCAGCAGAGCGGCTATGGCGGCTAGGTGCCCCAGCGACATTAGCTGTGGCCGACGGCAGCGAAGGCTGGCCGGAAGCTGCGCCCTTTGACGTTATTTTGCTCACGGCCTGCGCGCAAACGCTGCCGGAAGTATTACTTGAACAGCTGAGTTATGACGGTGTGCTTATTGCACCGCTGGAAGAGTCAGATGGCAGTCAGTGGCTTACCCAAATTAAGCGTATTGGCTCTGCCTTTGAAAAACGCAGGCTTGAACCCGTGCGTTTTGTACCCCTATTGCAAGGAGTGGTGGATTGAAGCGTCGACCCATAGGACTGTTTTTAAAAGGCGCCGGGATGGGCGCTGCCGATGCAGTACCTGGCGTATCGGGAGGCACGATTGCCTTTATTACCGGTATTTATGAAGAGTTAATTAACACTATTAAACAGTTTGGGCCTAGCGCCTTTGGTGCTTGGCGTCGCGGGGGCTGGGTGGGCTTAAGTCGGCACCTGAACTTGGCGTTTCTAATACCGCTACTGCTGGGTGTTGCGGTCAGTTTGGTGAGCGTGGCTCACTTAGCGCTGTGGCTAATGGAGGCGCAACCGCTGCTGTTGGAGGGGTTCTTTTTCGGGCTTGTAGCGGCCTCGGCACTGGTGGTTGGGCAGGCTGGAGAACGATGGAAAATTTGGTACTTGCTGCCGCTGGCGATTGGGTTAATGTTAGCCAAATTGCTTCCCGGCATGATGCCGCTGGTGCTCATGATTGGCAATGAAGCGCTGGTAGTCATAGTGGCTGGCGCTATCGCGATCAGTGCCATGTTGCTGCCCGGCGTATCCGGCAGCTTTTTATTGCTGACGATGGGACTCTACGGCACCATCATGGGGGCTATTCGCAGCTTCGATCTTGGCATTATCATGCTGTTTGGAGTGGGGTGCATCATCGGGTTGGCGCTCTTTTCACGACTGCTTTCGTGGCTATTGCGGCGCTACCATGGCGCGACACTACAACTATTGTTGGGCTTTATTGTTGGCTCGCTACCGGTTCTCTGGCCCTGGCGTGAGCTGTTACGCTACCAGCTAGGTCCCGATGGGCAAATGATTCCGCTGGATTATCGCTATCTATTACCCAGCGATTACGCCGTGCTGACAGGGGCGTCGGCACAGGTAACTGGCGTGATAACGTTGATGGTCGTCGGTGCGCTACTCGTCGTAGCGCTCAACCGTCGTGCGGCCACTCATGCCCAGCATCACTCGACAGATAATCGTTCCATTGATCGTTAGCACGGCGTTGAACAGGAGTAGGGTTTCCATGCGTAAGGTTTTTATGATGACGGTGCTTGCACTGGCGGTGAGTGGCTGTGCCAGTCAGCAGTCCAACACTCCCCAGGTGCGCGATTTGAGCGACGCACGCCGTGCGGTGGAAAACTCACCACAGTACACCGTCAAAGCAGGCGATACGCTCTATGGCATCGCGTGGCAGCACAATCTGGACTATCGCCAGCTCGCCGCCATCAACAATATCGATGCGCCTTACCAAATTTATCCTGGTCAAACCATCGCTTTGCGTGAAGGCGCGGGAGGTATGTCGACTTCGTCTGGCGGCAACGCGTCACCCGCTTCGACCAGCGGTGCCGTTGCTACGGGGCTGCAACCACAAGCCACTGCCGTGGCAAGCAATGACCAGGAGCTCGACTGGCTGCTGCCGGACGAGAGTGCCATCGAGCGCAACCAGCGCCTAACCGCCGAGCGGGCTGAGCGCACGGCGGTGGAAGCATCCCAGCAGGTAGCTGCCGCTGCTAATGCCCCGGTTGAATCCACTAATCAACAGCCGCCAGCCCAGCCCGCGCAGGAGCCAGCGCCCACGCCTGAACCGACCCCAGAGCCAGAGCCGGAACCTGCCGCTGAGCCAGAGCCTGCCGCTCAGCCCACTCAAACCGTCCGCACCGATCGCTCGTCGCGTACCTTTACGCCTGCCGAAAACATCGATTGGCAATGGCCAACCGATGGTCAGGTCATCGGTGAGTTTGGGCAGGGAGGCAGCATTACAGCAGGGATTGATATCGCTGGGCAAAAGGGGCAACCTATTCGTGCAGCAGGCCCTGGTATTGTGGTCTATGCCGGTAGCGGTGTACGTGGCTACGGTAACCTAATACTACTGAAACATAACGATCAGTTTCTCAGCGCGTATGCACATAATGATAGTTTAAGCGTCAAAGAGAATGATGTCGTCGAGGCTGGTGAAGTGATTGCCACGATGGGCGATAGCGATGCAGATGCCGTCAAACTGCATTTTGAGGTGCGCCGCAATGGTCAGCCGCAAAATCCGTTGGACTATCTGCCATCGCGCTAGTCATTACCTAGCAGGTGTAACGTGTCAAGCCTGCTAGGGCAACCCGCATAGCTGAATTAGAGCGTCATATAACAATAAGGTGTATGCGCACAGGGAGTGCGACCACCCTTACTTTTCTAAATGGCGGTTAGGCGAGACAACGGGGGTATGAACATGAGTATGCTGGAGAAGGACCTACAGGAGATTGACCTGGATGAGGTTGAAGAGGCGTTAGATGACGCCGACGACGACGCCACGGCAGAGGAGGAAGCGTTTGAAAAAGCGCTGGGCCGTGAAGACCGTCAATCGACTCAAAGCTTGGATGCGACACAGATCTACCTTAACGAAATTGGCTTTTCTCCGCTGCTGACGCCGGAAGAAGAAGTGTACTATGGCCGCCTAGCGCGTAAAGGCGATGCGCTTGGCCGCTCAAGGATGATTGAGTCTAACCTGCGCCTAGTGGTCAAGATTGCCAGACGCTACCTGAACCGAGGCTTAACGCTGCTCGATTTAATCGAGGAAGGTAATCTTGGTTTGATTCGGGCGGTGGAGAAGTTTGACCCCGAACGGGGCTTCCGCTTCTCTACTTACGCCACGTGGTGGATTCGCCAAACGATAGAGCGTGCGCTGATGAACCAGACGCGTACTATTCGTCTGCCGATTCACGTGGTGAAAGAGCTCAACATTTATCTGCGTGCTGCCCGTGAGCTGACTCAAAAGCTGGATCACGAAGCTACCGCCGAAGAGATCGCTGAGCATCTTGATAAACCGGTCGAGACAGTTAAGAAAATGCTGGGGCTTAACGAGCGGGTGTCGTCGGTGGATTCTCCCATGGGCGGCGACAGCGATAAGCCGCTGATTGATACGCTCACCGACGATGAGGTGCTGGGGCCGGAAGCGTGTTTGGTAGATGGCGACGTGCGCGAACACGTAGACCACTGGCTGGATGAGCTAAGCGAAAAACAGCGCGAAGTCGTGGTACGCCGTTTCGGTTTACGCGGTCACGAGGCAGCAACGCTGGAAGAAGTGGGTGCCGAGATTGGCCTAACGCGGGAGCGCGTTCGACAAATTCAGGTAGAAGCGTTAAAGAAGCTGCGCCGCTCCCTGGAAAAACAGGGGCTTTCCCTCGACGCGATTTTCGAGAGTTAATTCCGGGTCGAGAGTTAAACCAGCTGCTTCCGACAAGCCCAACGGAAGTATTAAATAGCGCACCGAGTTATCTGCTCGGTGCGCTGTTTTTAGGGCGAACCATTTTCATTCATACATTACTGAGTGACTCCGCTCAGTCCGGCAAGTACGCCGGTCAGTGACCTAGTAAGTGAGAGAGCCATGCGCCCGTTAGTGGCCCATATTGATTTGGACGCGCTGCGTCACAACTATCAACTGGCGTGCCGCTGCGCCCCGCAAAGTCGCTCAGTTGCCGTCATTAAAGCCGATGCCTACGGCCACGGTGCACTGGCTTGTGCCCGTGCCTTAGAAACTGACGTTCCGGCATTTGCAGTGGCCTGCATCGAAGAGGCGCTGAGCCTGCGCGAAGGAGGCATCAAAGCGCCCATTGTGCTGCTAGAGGGTATTTTCAGTGCCGATGAGCTGGCACTGGTCGATCAGCACCGTTTATGGATCAGTGTGCACAGTGCGTGGCAGGTCGAAGCGCTGCTGGCGTATTCGCCACGGCAGCCTATTCCTGTTTGGTTAAAGGTGGATTCGGGGATGCACCGTTTGGGGTTCTCGCCGGAGGAGGCGACCAGTGTTTGGCAGCGTTTGGTGGATGCGCCGCAGGTAACGGCGCTGCATCTGATGAGCCACTTTGCCACCGCCGATGCGAAAGATCCTAGCTACTTCAACCGCCAGATGAATACGCTAAAAGCGCTGGCTGCCAAGCTGAAGGCACCGCTGTGTCTGGCCAACTCCCCGGCGACGCTGGCATGGCCTGCCGCACATGGCGACTGGAATCGCCCCGGCGTGATGCTCTATGGCAGCGACCCGCTGGAAGTGCCCAACGAGATCACCCAGCAGCTACGCCCGGTGATGACATTACGCTCAGAGATTATTGCGTTGCGCGAGTTGGCGGAGGGGGAGCAGGTGGGCTATAGCGGCCGCTGGAAGGCCAAGCGACCCTCTAAAATTGCCGTAGTCGCCGCAGGTTATGGCGATGGCTATGACCGCCACGCGGTCGATGGTACACCGGTACTGGTCAACGGCCAGCGCTGCCCCATTGCCGGTAAGGTCTCGATGGATATGCTGACGGTGGACGTTACCGACGTGCCTGATGCCGCGATTGGCAGTGAAGTGGTGCTATGGGGAACTGCTAGCAATGGCAGTGTGCTGCCGGTGGACGAGGTGGCCCGCTACTGCGATACCATCAGCTATACGCTGCTGACCGGTGTTCTGCCCAGGGCGCCGCGGCGTTATCATGGGGCTCACGTTTAAACGGTTATCTGTATGTCAAAAGCGTCTTATCCGCGCTCCTTTGCGCACCCTCGCTACTGGCCGACATGGCTGGCGATTGGCCTAATGTATGTGGCCGCGTGGCTCCCCTGGCGGTTGAAGCTATGGGTAGGTAAAGCGATTGGCCTGCTGGCGTGGCGCTTCGTGAAGCGTCGTCGGCACATCACCGCCACGAACATCGCGCTCTGCTTTCCAGAAAAAAGCGCCGACGAGCAGCGTCAACTGGTCAAAGAGACATTCATTGCCAACGGGATCGGTTTGGTTGAAACCGCAACTGGCTGGTGTCGTGATGCCGAAGGGCTGCGTCATCGAGTGGCCTATCACGGCCAAGAGCACCTTGCACGCGCTAAAGCCCAGGGCAAAGGCGTGCTGGTGGTGGGTATCCACTTTTCGACGCTGGACTTAGGCGGGGCGTTGCACTCGCTGTTCTTCCCGGCAGATGTGGTTTACCGCCCCCATAACAACCCGCTGTTCGAGCGATTTATGACCCGAGCACGTTCACGCATCTTTGGCCAAGCCATTGATCGCCATGACCTGCGCGGCGTGGTGCGCCGCATCAAAGCGGGGCACATCGTGTGGTACTCACCGGATCAGGATTTTGGCCGCGATGTGAGCGTCTTTGCGCCGCTATTTGGTCAGCAAGCGGCGACGATTCGTCTTACGGCCAAAATTGCCCGCATGACGGGCGCCCCTGTGGTGCCGCTTATGTTCCACCGTAATCCGGATAATCGCACCTACACCATTGAGTGTTTGCCCGCCTTTGAAGATTTCCCCAGCGGCGATGAACTGGCCGATGCTGCGCGGGTAAATGCGTTTATTGAGCGGGCGATTCGCAAGCACCCCGAGCAGTACCTATGGCTGCATCGACGCTTTAAAACCCGTCCTGAGGGCGAGGCAGGTTTTTACTAGCCGTATCAACAAAGCGCATAAAAAAAGCTGCCCGCGGGCAGCTTTTCGTTGGCTTGATAGCTTGCTTAAGGCAACGCCTTAATCGAGATTGCGGGAGTAGAAGATCTCCAGCATCTCTTTACGTAGGCGGCTTTCGATATCCCGCGCTTCTTCGAAGGTGATGTCGCGGCGCGACGTGCCGAACAGGTAGTTGTCCAGCTCGAAGTCCTTGAGCAGCATCTTGGTGTGGAACATGTTTTCCTGATACACGTTCACGTCGATCATCTGATAGGCCTGCTTGGTGTCTTCCGCCAAGTAGTCCTGGATCGAGGTGATGTCGTGGTCAATAAACAGCTTTTTGCCATCCACATCCCGCGTAAAGCCGCGCACGCGGTAATCCATGGTCACGATATCGGAATCAAAACTATGGATCAGGTAGTTCAGCGCTTTCAGCGGGCTGATATGCCCACAGGTCGAGACATCGATATCCAGACGGAAGGTACTGATGCCGTTGTCAGGGTGCGACTCCGGGTAGCTGTGTACCGTCACATGGCTCTTATCCAGGTGGGCCACCACGGTTTCCGGTAGCGGGCCTGGGCCTGGTTCGATTTGTCCAGGCGTTGGCTCATCCAGCTCGTGTTCGGCGATCAGGATGGTCACACTCGCGCCATGCGGCTCATAATCCTGACGCGAGATGTTCAGTACATGAGCGCCAATGATGTTGGTGACGTCTTTCAGGATCTGCGTCAAACGTTCGGCGTTGTAAAGCTCATCGATATAGTCGATATAAGCCGCACGCTGCTCTTCGGTTTTGGCGTAACAGATGTCGTAAATATTGAAGCTCAAAGAGCTGGTCAGGTTGTTGAACCCGTGGAGTCGGAGATTATCTGACACTTCCGAACCTCCCTATGGCAGATGAGGACACCCCGACGAGCCAGCGCCGGAACCGATAAACACTTGTCACCGTGCTAACGCAGCCGCCGTGAAGACGACCCCGCACTACGCAGTAAAGGGAAAAACAAGCGGGCGTATTATGCCCGCCCAGGGCGTGGCTTGCATCCAGTCACGCCATTTTTTTGATGCTGCAGCGTCACCCGCGTGGCCAGCCGACCCATGACGGCTCAAGCTTCGCGGATCTCATAGGAGTGAGTGATCTCAACGCCGCCTTTGACCAGCATGATAGAAGCGCTGCAGTATTTCTCTGCCGATAGCTCCACAGCCCGCTGAACCTGCTTCTCTTTTAAGCCACGACCAGTGACCACAAAGTGGACGTGGATCTTGGTGAACACGGACGGCACTTCATCGGCGCGCTCGGCGTCCAGCTCGGCAACGCAGTCGGTGACCTCTGCGCGGGCCTTATCAAGAATGTTCAAGATATCAAAGGCGGTGCAACTGCCCATGCCCATCAACAGCATTTCCATCGGCCGAGGGCCGGTGTTGCGACCGCCGTGGTCGGGTGGGCCATCAATCACAACGCTGTGTCCGCTACCGGATTCCGCTACAAACTGGCGGCCATCGGTCCATTTTACCCGTGCTTTCACGTTGCTCTCCTCATCTTGGCGACGAAAGGTAAGTCGCGCAGCATAACATTTCTAGAAGGCAACGCACGGCTTCATCGTGCGCTGCCAGCTGGTATCAGGCTGATTGAAGGTGCCTATCAAGCTCGGCCAGTCGTTCAGGCGTGCCCACATCGACCCAGTGGCCCGCAAAGTGCTCGCCGCTAACGCGGTGCTCTGCCATGGCCCGTTTCAGTAGTGGGGCCAGGGCGAAGGCGCCGGCAGGTTCAAAGGCGACCAGTTCAGGGCGTATCAAACTGATGCCTGCAAAGGTGAAGCGAGCCTCCCCGTGTGGTGAAACGCGCCCCTGGCGAAGTGAAAAATCGCCTTCAGGGTGATGGGCAGGGTTATCCACCAATACCAGATGCGCCAAATCACCTGCTGCCAGCGTGGAAGCACTCGGTAGGTAGTCACACCACACATCACCATTGACCAGTAAGAACGGCGCATCGCCCAGCAGCGGTAGTGCCTGTTGAATACCACCGCCGGTCTCAAGCGGGCTAGCCTCCTGGCTCCAGTGAATGCGCAGTTGGTAGGCCGAGCCATCGCCCAGTGCAGAGATAATTTGCTCGGCACGGTAGCTCACGTTAATGACCACTTCATTAATGCCTGCACGCTTTAAACGCTCCAAGTGGTGCACGATCAGCGGTTTGCCCGCCACGGGCAGCAATGGTTTAGGGCAGTGGTCGGTGAGCGGGCGCATCCGTTTGCCCAGGCCTGCCGCCAAAATCATCGCCTTCATGGCGCGCCCTCTTCCAGGCGCTGCATGATCGCCGGGCGCAGCACGCCCGTTACCCAGTCGGTAAACTCGCGGTGTTGGGGTAGGGCCGCTAGGCTATCTTCCAGGTGCGCCAAAAAGTGGGGCAGGCGGGCTAAATAGCCTTCTTTGCTGTCGCGCAGCGTCAACCGACAAAAGATGCCCAGCACTTTCAGCGAGCGCTGTGCGGCCATGGCGTGGCACTGCGCTAAAAAAGTTTCCTCGCTGACCGAGCGGGTCAGGCGACCCTCTTGCCGCGCCTGCTGATAGAAAGCGCCGACGAAGGAGGCAAACTGGTCAGCGCTAAAACGGCAGTAGCGGCCCCGCAGTAGCGAAATAACGTCGTAGCTGAGCGGGCCTGCCACGGCGTCCTGGAAGTCGATCATGTAAAGCGTTTGATCGTGCAGCATCAGGTTCATGGCATCGAAATCGCGGTGGACGCTCACCACCGGCTGCGCTAATGCATGCTCTATCAATTTATCGCGTACTGCCTCCCAGCTATCGGGAACTGATAGCGACAGCCAGCGCCCCAGGCACCACTCGGGAAATAGGTCCAGCTCCCGGCCAAGCAGGGCGGCATCGTAATCAGGCAGGGCGGCCGGGTTAGTGCGGTTTTGCAACTGGGCAATGAGAGCGAGTGCGTCTAAATGGCTCTGCTCTGTGCGTGCTGGATCGGTGAAGGTAGCCTGCAGCGGTGTGTCGCCCAAGTCATCAAGCAGCAAAAAACCAGCGTCTAAGTCGCTGGCGTGAATGTAAGGCACAGGCAGCCCGGCGGCGTGCCAGCGCTGGCCGATAGCCACAAACGGCGCCGAGTCCTCCTGTGCCGGGGGTGCATCCATCACCACTTGGGTGTTGCCATCCGGTAGCGTTAGTCGAAAATAGCGCCTAAAACTGGCGTCACCGCCCGCAGCAGAGAGGCGAATGGTGGCGCTATCAAGGCCGTGGTGTTGCGCCGCCCACTGAGTGAGGGCGTCAATCCGAGAAGAGGACATGCAAGCTCCTTGCTGGTCGGGCATCATGCGGGCTGTATAATACCGATTCTGGATGCCAAGGATAACGAACATGGGCAAGCGAATCTCGCGCACCGTACCGGTTGCGCATACGCTGCTGGGCAGTTTGCTCGCTGGCGCCTCGTTTTCAGCGGTGGCGCAGGACCAAACCCTGCCCGCAGAAGCGCTGGACTGGCAGGCCTGGAGCCAAGACGAAGCGCCGCAACAGCTATGTCGGGGGCGCTATGTGATGCCCGCCTACCGCTTGCCAGCGGAAGAGAACCCGGAAACGCTCTCGGTAGAAACCCGGGAAGTGGATTACGCCGCAGACGGTGAAGCCCTGCTGCGTGGCGACGTGGTACTACGCCGGGGCGATACCGAACTGCAGGCAGAGCGCGTCTTTCTACCCGCAGACCGTCAGCAGGTGGATGCTGAGGGCAACCTGGCTATCCGCGATGGACAAGCCCTGGTGCGTGGCGAGCAAGCCACCCTCATGCTGAACGAAGACCGCGCCTCGCTGCGTAACAGCCACTATGTGCTCTACGACCAGCACCTGCGCGGCCAGGCCAGCCAGCTAGAGCAGACCGGCGAAAATCAGTACCGCCTTCAGGAGGCCACGTTTACCACCTGTGACCCCGGCGCCAATAGCTGGCAGTTGGTAGGTAGTGATATTCGCCTCGATCAAGCCTCGGGGTTTGGCACTGCCCGCCATGCGCGCCTGGAAGTTAAAGATGTGCCGGTATTTTACTGGCCGTGGCTGCGCTTCCCCATTGATGACCGCCGCCATACCGGGCTGCTCTCGCCGTCAGTGAGCTTCTCAAGCGATGGCTTTGGTTATACCCAGCCTTTCTACTGGAACATTGCACCGAACCAGGATGCCACCATTACCCCGCGCTGGATGTCTGACCGAGGACTGCTGCTCAACGGCGAGTACCGCTACCTGCTGGAAGAGAGCCAAGGCTTGGTCGAGGGCGGTTATCTCGATAGCGACGGCGGCACCAATAGAGGTGACAACCGCTTTGAAGGCGACGACCGCTGGTACATTGATGCCCAGCACGCGGGCACGTTAACGCCCCGCAGTGATTACCGGCTCCGTTACGGCGCCGCCAGCGACGGGCGCTATTTCGACGACTTTGGGGGTGAGTTCGGCAGCGGTGATCGGGTCAGTATGGAGCGCCTGGCGCAGGTGGACTACCGCGGCGAGCGCTGGCAGTTAGACGCCCGTGCCCAGGGCTTCCAACGTTTGGAAGACCCGCTCAGCGATACCGACCGTCCGTTCTACCGCCTGCCGAGTTTGACCGCCAATGCCAACTGGCAGCTAGACAACGGCCTGTATACCCAGTGGCGCTCGAACGCGACCTATTTCTGGCGCGACGTGGATGAGCGGCGAGTTCCGGAGCGCGAGGCGGCCATCGGTTCGCGCCTTCACCTGACGCCTGCGGTGGGCTGGCGCTATGAGCAGCCCTGGGGCTATATCGAGCCACGCACCGAGCTTTGGCACACTGCTTACGAGCTGGATTATGGCGACCGAGTGACCGATCGCACGACCTCACCGACGCGCAGCGTGGCGATCACTTCCATCGACAGCGGCCTGGTATTTGAGCGTGAGCTTGAGCTAGGCGGGCGCGGTTATCGCCAGACGCTTGAACCCCGCGTTAACTATGCCTACGTGCCGCGTACCGACCAGACCCAGCTGCCGGACTTCGATAGCCGTGAACGGGTATTCTCCTGGGATCAGCTCTGGTCCCCGCACCGCTTCTCGGGGGCTGACCGGGTCGGTGATCTGAATCGCGTCTCGTTGGGCGTACAGTCACGCTTGATCGAAGATAGCGCTGGTCGGGACCGACTCACCTTCGGCGTCGGTCAAAGCTACTACTTCTCCGAGCGGCGCATCGATAGCGAAGGCGACCCGGACACGCTGCCGCCGCGCCCCAGCGAAGACCCTTCCGTGAATCCGGAAAGCCGCTATCAGGCCACCCGTGACCGCTCTCCGCTGGTCACTCGCCTGGATTGGCAAATATCGGATCGCTGGAGTACCGGCTACGAATGGCTCTACGATGACGAGCGTGAACAGACCGAGCGCTCCAGTGTGGATGTACGCTATCGCCACCCGGAAGGGCACGTAGTGAACCTTGGCTACCGTTGGGAGATCGAAGGGTTCGATCCGAGCGTGATACCCGGCGACGATGGCTTCCGTGACTACAGTCGCGAAGAGTGGGATCTTTCGCTGGCGTGGAAAGCGAACCCAAGGATTGATTTGATTGGCCGCTACCTGCACGATCAAACCAACAACCGTCCCCTGGAACAGCTCGCGGGCCTGCAGTGGAACGACTGCTGCTATGGCGTACAGCTGGTATGGCGTGAATGGATCGACGATAACGATACGGCGCGGGTTGGCGATGACTTCAACGACCGCGGGCTATTTTTGCGCTTTGTGTTTCGTGGTCTAGGTGGCGTGGGTCAAGAGGCCGACGGCTACTTTGAGCAGGCGATTCCTGGCTACCGTCCCACGCCCTTATGAACGACCACTTTAAAATAGCGACTGAAAGAGACTTTTTATGATGATCAGAAAGACCTTGCTGAGCTGCGCGCTGAAGAAACGAGCCACCCAGCTGTCCGCAGGCAGCCTGATGGTGCTTTGCCTGGGCACGAGCGCGGCGCTGGTTCCGCTGACCGTGCATGCGCAAAATTTCGAGTCGGCCCAGCGTCAGCAGTTGGATAGCGTCGTCGCGGTCGTCAATGATGGCGTCATCATGCGCAGCGAGTTGGATGACCGCATTGCCCAGGTGGAGCAGCAAGCAGCGGCTCAGGGCGGCAATTTGCCGCCGCGTAACCAGCTGGCCCAGCAAGTGTTGGAGCGTATGGTCATGGATGAAATCCAGCTGCAAATGGCCCGCCGAGCCAATCTGAGTGTGGATGACACCGAACTCAACCGCCAGCTACGCAGCATTGCCGAATCCAACAACATGACGCTGGATCAGTTTGCCGATGCGGTAGAAGCCGACGGCATTACTCTGGCCGACGTGCGCGAAGACGTACGCCGTGAAATGTTGATGCGTCAAGTACAGCAGCGCCAGATCAGTCAGCGCGTCACGGTCTCCGATCGCGATGTGGAGCGTTTCTTGAGCCAGCAGCCAAGCCAGCAGCAGGGGCAAGCCTTTATCGAAGAGACCCGTGCCCGCCATATCCTGGTGGAACTGACGCCTACGCGTAACGAGAACCAAGCCCGCGCCCGCGCAGAAGAGGCTCGCCAGCGTTTACAGCAGGGCGCAGACTTCGCGTCGGTGGCCCGTGAGTACAGCGACGATCGTGGTAGCGCCATGAACGGCGGCGACCTGGGCTGGGTGCGCCCTGGCCAAACGGTCCCTGCGTTCGAAGAAGCCATGACATCGCTCAGCCCTAACCAGCTCTCCGAGCCTGTGCGCTCTCAGTTCGGCTATCACGTCATCGAAGTGCTGGAGCGTCGCCGTCAGGACGTGACCGAAGAGAGCCGTCGTGAGCAGGTGCGCCAAGCGATTTTCCAGCGTCGTGCCAACGAAGAGCTGCAAACCTGGCAGCGTGAAATTCGTGAACAGGCCTTCGTGGATATCCGTCTCTAATGACGCGGCCGCTGCTGTTGACCACCGGTGAGCCTGCGGGCATCGGGCCAGAGCTTGCGCTGATGCTGGCCGCTCGTGGGCAATTAGCCAACACGGTGGCGGTGGGTGACCCGCAGATGCTGCGCCAGCGCGCCGCGCTGCTCGGGCTGGCCGTAGAGGTCGTCGAGGCCGCGCCGGGTGGCTTGGATATATCCTCTCCAGGGCGTTTGGTGGTGTGGCCCGCCACACTGCGAGCGCCTGCCACGCCTGGGGGGCTCGATCCCGCCAATGCCCGCTACGTGTTGGAGACACTGCAAATTGCCGTAGACGCCTGCCAAGCAGGGCAGGCTGCGGCAATGGTCACCGCGCCGCTGCATAAAGGGGTCATCATCGAAGGGGGCTTTCCCCACTTCACCGGCCATACCGAGTGGTTGCGCGACGCCTGTGGCGTCGATGAGGTGGTGATGCTGCTGGCGACCGATGCCGCGCTGCATGCCAAGAACCCGCTTTGGCAAGGCAGCGGCGATTTGCGCGTGGCGCTGGTGACGACTCATCTGCCGCTGCGTGACGTGGCCGATGCCATCACGTTCGAGCGGGTCACCCAGATTAGCCGCTTACTGGCCGCTGACCTGCGGCGCCAATTTGGCATCTTGAATCCGCGCATTGCGGTGTGCGGCCTCAACCCCCATGCCGGGGAAGAAGGGCATTTGGGGCGCGAAGAGCTGGACACGATCATTCCGGCCCTCGACGCGCTGCGTGCCGACGGGTTGGATATCCAAGGGCCGCTGCCCGCCGATACGCTGTTCACTCCACGCCACCTAGCCGGAGTCGATGCGGTGCTGGCGATGTATCACGACCAGGGCTTGGCAGTGCTAAAATACGCAGGCTTTGGGCAAGCTGCGAATATTACCCTCGGCCTACCGCTGGTACGTACTTCAGTGGACCACGGCACCGCGCTGGATTTGGCGGGCCGCGGCACTGCCGACCCCAACAGCCTGGGCGTCGCGCTATCGCTTGCACAGCGGCTTGCTGCCCAGCGTGCCAGCACCCTGGCCGCTCCATGAATCAACCCTCCAAGGAACACTGTTAGATGTCTCAAGTGCCTCAGCAGCACCGCGCTCGTAAACGTTTCGGTCAAAACTTTCTGCGGGATCTCGGTATTATTTCTCGTATCATCCGCGCCATTGGGCCACGTGAAGGTGACCGACTCGTTGAAATCGGCCCTGGGCAAGGGGCACTGACGGCGCCGCTGTTAGAGGCGACTGGCAAGCTGGAAGTAATCGAACTCGACCGCGACCTGATTCCTGGCCTACGGGTGCAGTTTTTCAACTACCCCGAGTTCGTGATTCACGAAGGCGACGCGCTGAAGTTCGATTTTGCCGAGCTGAAGGGCGATGGCCCGGCGCTGAGGGTAGTGGGTAACCTGCCTTACAACATCTCCACGCCTTTGATCGTGCATTTGCTGAGTATGGGCAGCGCCATCGCCGATATGCACTTCATGCTGCAAAAAGAGGTAGTGGAGCGCTTGGCCGCCGAGCCAGGCAGCACCGACTGGGGCCGTCTTTCCGTCATGGCGCAGTACTACTGCCAGGTAGACCAGCTATTCATCGTGCCGCCGGAAGCCTTTGTACCGCGTCCGAAGGTAGATTCCGCGATTGTGCGCTTAACGCCCCGCGAACACCTGCCCCACACCGCCGATGACCCGGCGCTGCTGTTCGAGCTGGTGAAGCTGGCCTTTGGCCAGCGGCGTAAAACCCTGCGGAATAACCTGAAAGGGCGGGTGAGTGCCGACACGTTGGAAGCGCTAGGCATTGACCCTGCACGGCGGCCGCAAACTCTAACCGTGGCGGAGTACGTGGCAATTGCCAACCAAGTAGCCGCCGATGAGGCGGCCAGCGCAGTGGCTAACGGTGATACTAAGGGGAGTGATGAGGCTTGAGCGGTTTAGACATTGAGGTGAGCGTCACGCCGGAGTTTCGTGACGCAGAGTCTAGCGACAGTGAATCCCGCTACGTGTTTAGCTACACGGTGACGGTTCATAACCAAAGCCCGCACAGCGTACAGCTAATGGCGCGTTACTGGAAAATCACCCAGGGCAGCGGCGACAGCCAAGAGGTGCGTGGCAAGGGCGTGGTGGGCCAGCAGCCGCTGATTGGCCCTGGCCAGCGTTTTCGTTATACCAGCCGGGCGATTTTGCAAACGCCGGTCGGTGTGATGGAGGGTGCCTACACCCTGCTTAATACGTATACCCAGCGGGCTTTTGATGTGCCCGTTTCGCCTTTTCGTCTAGCGGTGCCCCGTCAACTGCACTGAACTCTGTTAGCCGGGAATGCCCATGAGTATCTATGTCATTGGCGACCTGCACGGCTGCCATGTTGAATTTATTAGCCTGCTGGAAGCAATAGACTTTAACCCGACCCACGATACGCTCTGGCTGGTTGGGGATTTGATTAACCGTGGCCCAGGGTCGCTTGCCTGCCTGCAGGAAGCTAAAGCGCTGGGCAGTGCCGTGCGCTGTGTGCTCGGTAACCACGATTTTCACCTGCTGGTGGTCGCCCGCGGGGGCGGCAGATTGAAGAAAAACGATACGCTGGACGATATTCTCGCCTCGCCCCAGCGGGAAGCGCTGCTGGATTGGCTGCAGAGCCAGCCTTTGGCGGTTCAAGAAGGCAATACGTTAATGACCCACGCCGGAGTGTTGCCGAGCTGGAGTGCTGAGCAGGCTCTGGCGCTGAGCGGTGAAGTTCAGGCGGCGCTACACAGTGAAAGCGCGGGTGCGTTTCTGACCCAGTTGTTTGGTAATCAGCCTGACCGTTTCCGGGAGGACTTGGAAGGCGTGGATCGCCTGCGCTGCATCGTTAACGTGTTTACCCGCATGCGCTTCATTGATGCGCAGGAGCGCCTCGATTTTGCCGCCAAGGAGGGGCTCGATAGCGCACCGGCAGGCTTTGCCCCCTGGTTTCAATTTGCTCGTCAGGATGATCTGCACATTCTGTTTGGCCACTGGGCGGCACTGGAAGGGCGCACGCCGAATGCGAAGATCAACGTTCAAGGGCTAGATACCGGCTGCGTGTGGGGTGGCTCGCTCACCGCGATGAACCTGGACACCGGTGAGCGTACTAGCGTGCCGAGCCTGCAAGGAGGCCGTTAAGTGTTTCAACAGGATGCATTGACCCAAGGGCTTGACGTTTACCGGGTAGGCGGCGCGGTGCGGGATGCGCTGCTTGGCTGGCCAGTAGTGGACCACGACTGGGTGGTGGTGGGGGCCACACCGGAAGCGATGCGTCAGCGGGGCTTTAAACCCGTTGGCCGAGATTTTCCGGTGTTTTTGCACCCGCACACGGCGGAAGAGTATGCGCTGGCGCGCACCGAGCGTAAGTCAGGTCATGGCTACAGTGGTTTCGAGGTGTATGCCAGCCCCGATGTAACACTGGAAGAGGATCTCTCCCGGCGTGACCTAACGATCAATGCCATTGCCCAAGGGCCAGGCGGCCAACTGACAGACCCCTTTCACGGCCAGCAGGATATAGAGCAGCGCCTGCTGCGCCATGTATCGCCTGCGTTTAGCGAAGACCCGCTGCGGGTGCTGCGTACTGCGCGCTTTTTAGCCCGCTATGCTCACTTGGGTTTTACCATTGCCCCAGATACCCACACGCTGATGCGTGAAGTGAGCCAAAGCGGTGAGCTTGGCCACTTAGCCGCAGAGCGGGTGTGGATAGAAACCGAGAAAGCATTGGGTGAACCCAATCCTGAACAATATTTCACCACGCTAAACGAGTGCCAGGCGCTTGCCACTTGGTGGCCTGAGCTTGCCGAGGGCGAGACGTTGACTGCTGCCCTCGATGCGCTAGCCAGCGCGCCTGAGACCTCGTCACCCGCGCTGGCCCACTGGCGCTATGCGCTATTGGTATCGGTGCTTAGTGATGAGCAGCGCGACGCGCTAGCGAGCAGGTTGCGGCTGCCCAACTCAGTAGCGCAGTTGGCTCGCCATACCGCGCTGACTAAAGCGTTGCTCAATGAACCGTTAAACGGCGAGCGAGTGTTGCACTGGCTGGAGCGGCTGGATGGCTGGCGTAAACCTGCCCAGGTAGCGGCGCAGCTGGCGCTTGTTAGTCGTCTGGCACCTGAGCGCCAAGCTGTGCTGCGCGCTGCGTGGCAGGCAGCGCAAGCGGTAAGCCCGCAAGCGCTGCTGAGCGAGGGGTATCGGGGAGCGGCATTAGGAGAAGCGCTGCGCCAGCATCGGCAGAAGGCGGTGGCAGGTGCGTTAGGCGAGGGGTAGTCGCGCTAGCGCGGCATCGCCGCACGAGGCTGCGGATCTGCTTGGGAAATCCAACGGCCCCGCCAGTGAAAATCAATCGCCCACAGGCGCTGGTCACCTAATGTGAAGCGCTTCCAGAGTGTAGCGTAGGATGTTTGGCAGGCGGGGTGGCGCTCGTTGGGTAACAGTTCAGCGAGTGGCTGGAGCACAAAGGCATTGCGGGTGATTTCCGCGCGGGGCAGGGCGACGCCATCAATCGTATCGCAGACACTGCCGACGGTCAGCAGGTCGATATCCAGAGCACGGGGGCTGTATTTAGCCATGTTGGGGGTGCGGCCATGATCAATCTCAAGCTGCTTAGACCACGCCTGGAGCTCACCCACCGACCAGTCGCTATCAAACGCCACCACTAAGTTGTAAAAGTTGCGGCTGTCCTTGAAACCTACGGGCTCGCTTTCAAAAATGCGCGATATCTGTAGGCGGCCAAACGTAGCTTCTAGAGCATCCAGGCAGAGGCGAATATGCGTGTCGGGATCAATGTTGCTGCCTAGACTGAGAGTTACCAGGCTCATAAGTTCGGGTCCTTGGTAGCCTCCGGCAGCGTACCGCGAGTGATTTCAAGACCAACGCTTGCCGCTTGAGGCACCGCGCCCGGCTTTCGGACGGTCATGCGCAGCCAGCTAATCGGGAATTCATGTTGCAAGCAGGCGGCGAGACGTTCAGCGAAGGTTTCTACCAAGGCGAACTGATGCTCGTCGGCGAACTGCTGGATTCGCTGGCATATCGCGGCATAATCAAGCGTTAAGCGTAAATCATCCGTAGCGGCCGCTGGCCGAATATCCGTTGCCAGCGATAGATCCAGGCTCAGCGATTGCGTTATCGTGCGTTCCCAGTCGTAGACACCGATGACGGTGTCTACGGTGAGTGCTTCGATCAAAATGCGGTCCACAGGCCTTCCCCAGGGTCAACAAGCGGGCGATTGTACTTGAGGATGACCAGAAACGACAGTAAGGCAGCGGCGTTGGCCGCTAATGCCAGGGTGGGCAGGCCATGATATGGATAGTGATCGGCTATTTAAGCGGCAGTTGGCTGGCGGCAGTGAGCGTATGTCGGTGGGCCGGTGTGACGGATCCACGGTTTTGCGGCTCTTACAACCCAGGATTTTCGAACGTGCTCCGCCTGTATGGTCCAAGGCTCGCCGCGGCCACGCTGCTGCTCGATGCGTTAAAAGGGGTGCCTGCAGTGCTGGCTGCCAAGCTGCTGGCGCTGCCGGTATGGCTGCAGGGGCTTGTCGGCTTGGCTGTGCTGCTGGGACACAGCTACCCGATTTGGTTTAGCTTCCGTGGTGGAAAGTCGGTCTCCAGTGCGTTTGGCGTGTTGCTGGTATTGGTGCCCAGCGTGGCGCTGATCACGGCGCTTTGCTGGGCGCTACTCGCGTGGCGGTTGCGCACGGCGGCGGCGGCATCGCTCGTTAGCGCGCTGTTGGCACCGCTGCTGTGTCTCTGGCTAGCCCCCGGCTACGTCAGCGTTGTAGGGGGCTTTAGCCTGCTCGTATTGGCCCGCCATGGCCTCAATATTCGCCGCTTACGCCGTGGGGAAGAGCCGCCCCTACGCGGATAGCCCTACGCGGATAGCCCTACGCGGATAGCCCTACGCGGATAGGCGCGAGAGCTACCGTGGTGCTGTAAGCGTATCGAGCGGCCAGCGAGGGGTCGCCTGCATTATGCCGTTGTCATCACGCTCGCCGGCTGCCAAGCGCTGCGCACCGACATAGGCAATCATGGCGCCGTTGTCGGTACAAAAGCGCCCGCGAGGGTAATAAGCACGGGCTTGGCGCTTTTGGGTCTCCAGCGCTAGCCGTTCACGCAAGCGCGTATTGGCGCTCACGCCACCTGCCATAACAATGCGCTTTAGCCCGGTTTGGTCGAGCGCTCGGCGGCATTTGATCACCAGCGTATCCACCACGGCCTCTTCAAAGGCCCGGGCCACATCTGCTTTGGCCTGCTCATCCAGCTCGCCCGCTGCTTCTAACTGGCGAATCGCCGTCAGGGTATGGGTTTTTAAACCGGAGAAACTAAAATCCAGCCCCGGACGATCAGTCATTGGGCGCGGAAAACGAAAGCGCTTTGGGTCGCCCTGTTCGGCAAGCTTTGCGACCAGCGGGCCGCCTGGATAAGCAAGGCCGAGCATTTTGGCGGCCTTGTCGAAAGCCTCCCCGGCGGCGTCATCCACCGACTCCCCCAGCAGTTGGTAGTGCCCTAACCCCTGTACTTCGACTAGCTGAGTGTGGCCGCCCGAGACCAGAAGGGCCACGAACGGGAACTCCGGCGCGTCATCTTCCAGCATCGGGGCGAGAAGGTGGCCCTCCATGTGGTGAACGCCCAGCACCGGTATGTTCAGAGCTTTGGCCATGCCGTGAGCGGTGCTAGCGCCCACCATCAAGGCACCAACCAGGCCCGGTCCGGCAGTGTAGGCGATACCGTCCAGGTCTTGACGGGTGAGGTTGGCATCCTTCAGTACTTGCTCAATTAGCGGCAATAGCTTGCGGGTGTGATCCCGAGAGGCCAGCTCAGGCACAACGCCGCCATACTCCGCATGCATGGCGATTTGGCTATACAGCGCATCGGACAGCAGACCCTGTCCACCGGTGAACGCGGTATCGTAAATAGCGACGCCAGTTTCATCGCAAGACGTTTCAATGCCCAGTACGCGCATGGCAAAAGAACTCGTGTAGGTGGTAAGGCAGAGGTTTAAAACCGGCTAGTCTAGCATTATGGCAGTAGAGGGGCGTAAGCATTTGCAAAGATCGCCAACCGCGACTAGACTACTGTGCGCTGTAAAACTGGGTCGTACACCGTTGTGTTCGGTGTGCGAACTATCCGAACTCAAGACTCCTTAAGGTAGGTGAGTGCTTAATGCCTTCTGTAAAAGTACGTGATAACGAGCCGTTTGACGTCGCCCTGCGTCGCTTCAAGCGTTCTTGCGAAAAAGCTGGCGTTCTGTCTGAAGTACGTCGTCGCGAGCACTACGAGAAGCCGACTGCTGAGCGTAAGCGCAAAGCGGCCGCTGCCGTAAAACGTCACGCCAAGAAGTTGCAGCGTGAGCGTAAGCGTTTCGAACGGCTCTATTGATCCGTACCTGGGGATAGCCTGCGCAGTTAGCCGGTTATCTCAAGAGGGATGCCAAGCGGCCGCCACTAGGTGGCCGTTTGTTTTTCGTTCTGTGATGTGTGTTTTGCGCGGTTTAAGGTGATCAGGCGCGTTGCCTGATGACGTTAGGCCCGCCCATTAGCGCTTCGCGCGAGGATGCCCGCAGTTCATGGCAGGCCAAATTCCACAGCGTTTTATTGACGACCTGCTTGGCCGCGTTGACGTGGTGGAAGTGGTTGGCGAGCGCGTGCAGCTTAAAAAAGCGGGCCGCAACTTCTCCGGTTTGTGTCCTTTCCATCAAGAAAAAACGCCGTCGTTTACGGTGAGTGCCGATAAACAGTTCTACCACTGTTTTGGCTGTGGCGCTCATGGCAACGCGCTGCGTTTTTTAATGGAGTACGACAAGCTGCCGTTCCCCGAAGCGGTGGAGCAACTGGCTGGACGTTTAGGGCTCGAAGTACCCCGCGAGGGGGCGGATGACCCGCGTGCTCAGCAGCGTGAGAAGAAGCGTAAAGAGGGCGTTAACCTGTTGGAAGTGGCTGCCAGTTTCTACCGTGAGCGGCTGAAAATGCAGGAGGGTCAAAGTGCTCAGCGCTACCTGCAGGGCCGTGGACTGTCGCCAGAGGTCATCGACACCTATGGTATTGGTTATGCACCGGGTGGCTGGGAGGCGCTCAAACAGCACTTGTCTGCAAAAGGTATCGGCGAGTCGGTACAGGTAGAGTACGGCCTGCTGATTCACCGGGAAGATACCGGCCGCACCTATGACCGCTTTCGTGACCGGGTGATGTTTCCCATCCGCGATCTGCGTGGCCGAACCATCGCCTTTGGTGGCCGTGTTATGGGGGATGAGCAGCCTAAATACCTGAACTCTCCAGAAACCCCTGTCTTTCATAAGGGGCGCGAGCTGTATGGTTTGTATGAGGCGCGCCAAGCGTCCAGCAAACTCGAGCAGCTGGTGATGGTCGAAGGCTATATGGACGTGGTGGCATTGGCCCAGTACGGCATTCATAACGCCGTCGCCACCTTGGGAACTGCCACCACGGAAGACCACTTAAGCCGCCTGTTTCGTTTGGTGAGCCGAGTAGTGTTTTGCTTTGACGGTGACCGTGCTGGCCGTCAGGCGGCAAGCCGCGCCTTGGAAACGGCGCTGCCGCAAATGATTGATGGACGTGAGGCGCGTTTCCTATTTCTGCCCGATGGCGATGACCCTGATTCACTGGTGCGTCGCGAGGGTAGCGAAGCATTTCAGGATCGTGTGACCTGTGCGATGCCGCTCTCGGAGTTTCTCTTTGAGCAGGCCGCCCAGGGGCGTGACTTGAACACGGTGGAAGGGCGCGAGCGTTTTGCCACCCAGGTGCTAGAGGCATTGAACAAAGTGCCTGAAGGCATGCTCAAATCGCTACTGCTTGAATCACTGGCAAAGCGTAGCGGGCTGGCGCAGTCGCAGTTGCAGGCGCTGTTAGATAGGCGCACGGCAGATGCCGCTGCAAAAGCGTTGCCGCAGTGGGGGCCTGTTGAGGAGCCAGCCGCTGAAATGGTGCCAGAGCAGGCGCTGCCTCGCTCGGCGGCACGTGGCCGCCGCCAAGGGGCAAGGCTGCAAACGCTCTCTACGGTGAGTCGTATTGTGCAACTGCTGCTTCATGAGCCGCGTTTGGTGGCGTCGCTACCCGAATCGCTGGATTGGCTGCCAGAAAATAGTGAAGAGGCGCCGCTGTGCCGCGCTTTAATCGAGCTGCTGCGCGCCGGACGCTATCGCAGTCCGCAGGTGGTGTTAGCGCATTTTCAGGGTAGTCATGAGGGGCAGGTGTTGGCAGAGCTGGCACAGCGGGAGCTGCTGATTCCTAAGGGGGCAAGGGAAGCAGAGCTAAGCGGGCTGGTAGAGCATTTGGTCGAGAAGCAGCGTAAGCGTTCGCCCCAGGAAGAGTACGATGCGCTGTTGGCACTAGAGCGTTCTGGCCAGAAGCTGGATAAAGCTCAGCGGCAGCGGTTGGCGAGTCTGATGATGGAGCTAATTCAGCGCATATGAGGGCGTCAAACCAAAGCAATTCGCACAATGGGGTTGAATTAACAAGCTTCAGCACCACATACAGGGTTAGTCGCCAGGCGCTGGCCTAACCGAACAACCTAACACACCTGAATGACCGCGCAAATACGTTTCGCTGGAAAAATTCCAGCTATTTACGCTATACTGTTCGGCTTGTTGAGTTTAATCGATTCAGCGCCCCAGGTGTTTCATTCTTCTTCGTCGAGATAGGGTTTCTATGGCTGGAAATGCGCAGCAGCAGTCACGTCTGAAGGAGTTGATCGCGCGCGGCAAGGAGCAGGGCTACCTGACCTATGCCGAGGTCAACGACCATCTACCCGAGGATATCGCCGACCCGGATCAAGTGGAAGACATCATTGGCATGATCAACGACATGGGTATTAGTGTCGTTGAGGAAGCGCCAGATGAAGACACTTTGATGATGTCGGATCACTCCACGGACGAGTCCGCTGCGGAAGAGGCCGTTGCGGCACTCGCCGCCGTGGAAAGCGACGTAGGTCGCACCACCGACCCCGTACGTATGTATATGCGTGAAATGGGAACGGTTGAGCTTTTGACCCGTGAAGGCGAAATCGAAATCGCCAAGCGGATCGAAGAAGGCACGCGGGAAGTGATGTCCGCACTGGCTTATTTGCCGGGTGCAGTTGCCTCTATTCTCGAAGCCTACGACGCTACCCAGGATGAAGAAGCACCTGGGCGCCTATCTGACCTGTTCTCTGGCTTTATCGACCCCGACGAAGGTATTCCGGGTGTTGCTGAAGCGGAAGTGCCGGAGCCTGTCGTTGAGACTGAGCTGAGCGATGATGACGATATCGACAGCGACGATGACGACGAAGAGGACGACACTACCGCCAGTGAAGGTGGCCCGGACCCCGAAGAGGCGAAGGCACGTTTTGAGCAGATTCGTGAGCAAAATGCTGCCGTTGAAGCAGTGCTGGCCAAGCATGGTCGGGGTAGCGCTGAGCTCAAGGCTGAACAAGCCCGCCTAGCGGAGCTGTTCTCGCCGATTAAGCTGGTGCCTAAACACTTTGAGCGTTTGGTCGGTCAGATACGTATCAGCGTTGAACAGGTGCGTGCCCAAGAAAAAGCGGTCATGCAGCTGTGCGTCAAGAAAGCCAAGGTGCCGCGCAAGACGTTCATCAAGTCGTTCCCGGGCCACGAGTCGGATCCGACGTGGCTGGACGCCTTCCAAGAAGCGCATCCCAAGTACGCTGACCGCTTAGAGCCACTGCGTGCCGATATCGCCCGCGCTCAGCGTAAGATTGCCTTCGAAGAGGACATGGTGCAGCTCTCGGTTGCCGACCTCAAAGAGGTGAATCGCAAGCTGTCGATTGGTGAAGCAAAAGCTCGTCGCGCCAAGAAAGAGATGGTTGAGGCGAACTTGCGCTTGGTAATCTCGATTGCCAAGAAGTACACCAACCGTGGCCTGCAGTTCCTGGACCTGATCCAGGAAGGCAACATCGGCTTGATGAAGGCGGTGGACAAGTTCGAATACCGTCGTGGCTACAAGTTCTCGACCTACGCGACATGGTGGATTCGTCAGGCCATCACTCGCTCGATTGCCGATCAGGCGCGTACCATTCGCATCCCGGTACACATGATTGAGACGATCAACAAGCTCAACCGTGTTTCCCGCCAGATGCTGCAAGAGATGGGTCGTGAGCCGACGCCGGAAGAGCTGGGCGAACGCCTGGAAATGCCGGAAGACAAGGTGCGCAAGGTGCTCAAAATCGCCAAAGAGCCGATCTCCATGGAGACGCCGATTGGTGATGACGACGATTCGCACCTGGGTGACTTTATCGAAGACGGCACCATGTTGCTGCCGATCGATATGGCCACCGGCGAAGGCTTGATCGAAGCAACCCGCAACGTGCTGGGTGGCTTGACTGCCCGCGAAGCGAAAGTCCTGCGTATGCGCTTTGGTATTGATATGAATACTGACCACACGCTGGAAGAGGTGGGCAAACAGTTTGACGTCACCCGTGAGCGGATTCGTCAGATCGAGGCCAAAGCGCTGCGCAAGCTGCGTCACCCCAGCCGCTCAGAACCGCTTCGTTCGTTCCTAGACGAGTAAAGCCGCGAGTAGTGAAGAGTGAGTGGTGAAATAGAGTCGCCACGAAGACCGAAAAGCCCGCCGTTCTCTGAACGGCGGGCTTTTCGGTTTATGTTATGCCGTTTAAAGCTTAGAGCGTGTAGTAAGTGGCAGAGCCTGGACCAACCGGCAAGCCAAGAATAAACACCCAGATAAAGAACAGCACGCTCCAACCGATCAGCATGAACAGCGTGTAAGGCAGCATGAGAGCGACCAGCGTGCCGATGCCCATGTCGTTACGATAACGGGTCGCCACTGCGAGAATCAGGCCAAAGTAGCTCATCATGGGCGTAATCAGGTTGGTGACGGAATCGCCGATCCTATACGCCGCCTGAATGACTTCGGGCGCGTAACCCATGAGCATCAGCATGGGGACGAAGATAGGGGCAGTGACCGCCCACTGCGCCGACGCGCTACCCAGCGACAGGTTCACGAAGGCGCACATGAGGATGAACAGCGCAAACAGGCCAGGGCCGCGCAAGCCAAGGGAGTCCAGCAGGTCAGCGCCCGCCACGGCAGTCACGGTGCCAAAATTACTCCAGTTGAACAGCGCCACGAACTGAGCGGCAAAGAACACCAGTACAATATAGAGCCCCAGGCTGCTCATGCTTTTGGCCATGGCATCGACGATATCGCGATCGTTTTGCATGGTGCCCGCGAGTCGACCATAGACAAAGCCCAGCACGGTGAAGGCAATGGCGACAATAACCACAATGCCGCGCAGGAAGGGTGAGCCGCTCACAAGGCCCGTCTCCGGGTTCCGCAGAATGCCACTTTCTGGCACTACCATCACAGCGACCAGCGCAATGAGGGCCAGGGTGGCTAAGCCGGTACCTTTTAGTGCCCGCTTTTCAGTGGGCGTCAGGCCCTCCATACGGTTCTGGTCGATATCGCTATCCGCATAGGCGGAGTCAAACTTGCCAAGCTTAGGTTCCACAATGCGTTCGGTGACCAAGCCGCCAATGAGAGTCACAAAGAAGGTGCTGGCAAACATAAAGAACCAGTTGGCTTCAGCCCCGACTGAATAGGTAGGGTCGAGCAACCGTGCCGCTTCCTGGGTAATGCCAGAGAGCAGCGGGTCGACGGTGCCAATCAATAAGTTGGCGCTGTAGCCGCCGGAGACGCCACAAAACGCCGCCGCCAGGCCCGCTAGCGGGTGCCGACCTAAGGAATGAAAGATCATCGCTGCTAGCGGAATCAGTACCACATAGCCAAGCTCGGCGGCCATGTTCGACATGATTCCGGCAAACACCACTGCATAGGTGACGATGCGTGGTGAACGGTTAAGCACTAGTGCGCGCATGCTAGCGGACAACAAGCCAGAGTGTTCGGCAACTCCCACCCCTAGCATGGCCACTAGTACCGTGCCCAGGGGCGCAAAGCTGGTGAAGTTAGTCACCATTTCGGTAACCAGGCGGCGTAGACCTTCCGCGTTTAAGAGTGAGTTCACTGCAATCCACTCGCCCTCATTGGCGGGGCGCGGGTCAGCGACTGAAACGCCAAGCGCTGCCGCAATGCCGCTCGCCACAACGACCAGTACGCAGAGAATGGCAAATAGTGTGACCGGGTGCGGCAGCAGATTACCTAGCCACTCGACGCTATCGAGAAAGCGGGTAAATGCTCCGCGTTTTAGGTTTTCTTCACGATTTTGTGGGTTTGTCATAAGGTTTATATCGTTGATAGGTTATTTTTCAGCAAAAATGCCTATATAGGTTTGGTGGCTGACACTACGTTGATGATGCAAGCGGCGCAAATGGCTTTACGCATAGCGGAATTTAAAAAATGAAACGCCGCTGACTGAGCCAGTCAGCGGCGCTTGAGAAGGGGCGAACGTCAGGAGGTATTAAAGCGTCAGCCGTGCGCGATGCAGGCGGCGAGCGAGGAAAAATAGTTCAATTAGGGCGAACAGAATTAAGCTGTAGCCCAGCAGTTCAATGGCCTCTTCGGCGATATCTTTAAAGTCGCGAATGTAGCTCTCTTCAAGCACGGCGCGCCAAAAATCCTGACGTCCATATAGACGAGAAAAGATATAAGTGACCAGGACACCTGCCGCGAACAGCCCAAATGAAAACGTATTGCTGTAGTAGCGGAACTCATCCAGGAAACGCTGACGATGAATAATGACCCAGGCAAGGCTCGGTAGCACAATCAGCGCGACGAGATATTTCCAGGTGTCTTCCGCCACGTAGTGATCGAGAAAGTAGTCCTGCTCACGCACGAGCGATGCGCTGATAAACGCCAGCAGCAGCGTGACGGTGGGCCATACGTTCAATACGTGGCGAATATAGATCAGTAGCGCGCAGCAGCTTGCTAATACCAAGGTTTGGGTGAATTCGGTAAAACCAAGCTCGGTGTAGCGAACTTCAGGCAGGTAAAGCACTTCCAGGTAACCGCCTTGGGCGATACCACCGATGGCGAGCGTGTACAGAGTGGCACGAAGTAGCGCGGTGCGAAAGCTAATCGCCCAGGGGGGAGATGGTGACATACCAGTGTCCTTATCGGAGATAAAATGTTACGGGAGGTAAACAAACATGCAGGGGTGAATGTTAATTATATCGTCACATTTCTATGCTCGCACGTCTAACTAGCTGAGAATTGCTCGACGGCTAGCCGGTTAGGCTACAAAGTAGCGCTACAAGAAGCGTAATAATTACCTCTAGGGGCAGGCACTTTTATGGCAATTAGTGTGTTTGATCTGTTTCGGATTGGCATTGGCCCATCCAGCTCACATACCGTTGGGCCCATGCGGGCAGCGCGAGATTTCGTCATGGCGCTGACAGCGCCCAAGGTCAGCCGTGTTGTGGTAAGGCTGCACGGCTCGCTGGCAGCGACTGGTGTCGGTCACGGCACTGATAATGCCGTGGTGATGGGGTTGATGGGCGAGACGCCAGAGGCGGTTGACCTTGATACTATCGCCGAGCGCTTAGCCGCATTGGATAACAGCGAGCCATTGAGGCTTCCCAACGGCCAAGCGCTAGCGTTTCAGCGCGCACGTGATATCGAATGGGATGAGGCCTGCCTGCCGTTTCATCCTAACGCCATGGTACTCACGGCGTATGAAGGAGATACGGTGATCAGTACGAACACCTATTACTCCCTGGGCGGTGGATTTTATGTGGACCAGGCCTGCGCTGACCGAGGCGGGCTGGATGAAGACAAAACAGCGTTGCCTTATCCCTTTGAGTCAGCAAATGAGTTACTGACACTGTGCCAGCAGCACGGCCTAAGCATCAGCGAGCTGATGTTAGAAAACGAGAAAGCTTGGCGTAGCGAAGCCGCGATACGTGACGAATTACTCACCATCTGGCACGCCATGCGCCAGAGCATTGATAATGGCCTGGAGGCCACCGGGCGCCTACCGGGCGGCTTAAATGTCCGCCGCCGCGCCCATTCACTGCATCAGCAATTGCTCTCGCCGCCCGACAATCAGCGCCTGATTGTGACCAGTTTTACCGTGATGGACTGGGTCAACCTGTTTGCGCTAGCAGTGAACGAAGAGAATGCCGCTGGTAAGCGGATGGTGACCGCGCCTACCAACGGTGCCGCGGGTATCGTGCCCGCCGTGCTGGCGTACTATCTAAAGTTCGAGCCGGACGCCTGCGATGCCGATGTAGTGAATTTTTTGCTGACTGCCGGTGCCATGGGCATTCTATGCAAAAAGAACGCTTCAATTTCCGGCGCTGAAGTGGGGTGCCAAGGGGAGGTGGGCTCTGCCTGCGCCATGGCCGCGGCCGGGCTGGCCGAAGTGCTGGGCGGTACGCCCAAGCAGGTAGAAAACGCCGCGGAAATTGGCCTGGAACACAACTTAGGGCTCACCTGCGACCCGGTGGCAGGGTTGGTGCAGGTACCCTGTATTGAGCGCAACGCCATTGCCTCGGTGAAGGCGATCAATGCCGCACGCATGGCGCTGCACGGTGACGGCGACCACTTCGTCTCGCTGGATAAAGTGATCCGCACCATGCGCGATACCGGGCGCGATATGCAGGATAAGTACAAAGAGACCTCGAAAGGTGGTCTCGCAGTCAATGCCATCGAATGCTAATGAGCGGGTAACAGAGTGTCGATATGGTCGACCAAATGGTCGACCAACTGACGAATCTTGGGCGATAAGTGGCGGTGGCGAGGGTACACCGCCCACACCGCCGTGTCGTGGTGTTGGAATGGCTCCAGCACCGACACTAACTCTCCACTGGCCAGATAAGGCGCCACGTAGTAATCCGGCAGCTGGGCGAGCCCCAGCCCTTTGAGGGCGGCATCCAGCAGGGCAGGCCCCGAGTTGCTGCTCCAGCACCCCTCTACCTTGACCTCTCGCCGCTGACCGTGCACTTCGAACAGCCAGTTGGGGCGCGACCCCAGCAGGCAGCGGTGTTGGCTCAGCTCGCCCAGCGTGTGGGGACGGGGCGCCTGACGAAAATAGGCCTGTGAGCCCACCACGTATTCGCGGCGTCCGCACAGCCGCCGGGCAATCAGGCTGGAGTCTTTCAACACCCCCATGCGAATGGCGATGTCGAAACCCTCTTCGATCAACTCCACCGGGCGATTGGTGAAGTGCATGTGTACTTCGAGCTGAGGGTGCAGGCGCTGGAAGTCATTGACTAGCGGGGCAACGTAGCGCTCACCGAAAGTCGTTGCCGAGGTCAGTTTTAGTAGCCCATGGGGTTTGGCCTGCAGCTCGCTGATCGCCTGCTCGGCATCACGCAGCCCATCGAACAAATGGCGGCAGTGCTCCGCGTACAAGGCCCCAGCATCGGTCAGCCGAATCTGCCGTGTGGTGCGGTAGAGTAGCTGCACGCCTAGTTGGTTCTCTAGCTGGCTGACCAAACGGCTGATATGCGAGGTAGAGACTTTGAGGTGTCGAGCGGCGGCGGAAAAGGTGCCCAGCCTGACCACCTCGACGAAGGCTTCGATACGATCCCAGCGCTGCATGGCGAACCCTTAATGAAAGAGATTGTTGCTCAGGAGCAATAATCTTGTGAGTGTATCCCGCTTTATCTTTCTCGCCTAGCTGACCTACACTTCAGGTCTATCTCGCGTTTTCATGGAGTGTTTGATGATGTCGATGATCTCTTCACGCTGGCCACGGCGTGCTTTGGTGGCTGCTATCAGCGCCGGTTGGGTCGCTGCCGCTCAGGCAGAGGTGCCTGCCCAGCAGCAAGAGCAGGCATCGGGCTGGTTCCGTATGATGGTAGGCGATACCGAAGTGACGGCGCTGTACGATGGCCATACCACACTAGACACCTCGCTCTTAAAAGGCATGGAGCATGACGAGATTCTGCGCCATCTCGACGCATTATTCATCGATGCTGAGAACGGCATGCAAACTGCCGTGAACGCTTTTTTGATTCACACCGGCCAGAACCTGGTGCTCGTTGATGCAGGGTCGGCGGCGTGTTTTGGTCCCACACTGGGCCAGGTCGAGCAGAACTTACGCGCGTCGGGCTATGCACCGGAACAGGTCGATACGATCTTGATGACCCACCTGCACCCGGACCATGTGTGCGGTTTGGTGGATGAGAACGGTGAGGCGGTCTATCCCAATGCCGAGCTGCGCGCCAGCGAAGGCGACGCTGACTTCTGGTTGGACGAAGAGCGCTCTCAAGCGCTTCCAGAGGAGGAGCGTGCCTTCTTTACCATGGCACAAGAGGCCGTGGCGCCCTATCAAGAGGCTGGCCGATTCAGCCCCTTTGCGTCGGGCGATGAGCTGCTGATGGGCATCGTTGCGCGGGATACTCACGGCCATACGCCGGGCCATGCGAGCTTTATGCTCAATAGTGATGACGACGCCATGTTGGTATGGGGCGATGTCGTCCACAGCTACGGCGTGCAGTTTGCTGACCCAAGCGTTGCCATCGAATTCGATTCCGACCCCGAGCAAGCGGTACACACACGTGAAGCGGTGCTGGAGAGAGCGGTCGATGAGAAGCACTGGGTGGCCGGTGCTCACATGCCGTTCCCGGGCATCGGTCACATCGTCGAAGACGAAGAAGGCTACCGCTGGCTGCCCATTGAGTTTGCGCCTATCGCCCGCGATAGCGAGTAATCCACACCCTTGGTAAGTCGAGTGCGCCACGGCGTGCTCACTCACAGACATTTAAACGATAGTCAATAAACTTTAGCTAGGAGTGACCATGAAATCACGTGCTGCGGTTGCATTAGAAGCGGGTAAGCCGCTTGAGCTGGTTGAGATTGATGTTGAAGGCCCGAAGGCGGGAGAAGTGCTGGTGAAAATGGCCGCCACCAGCGTGTGTCACACAGACGCCTTTACGCTGTCCGGTGCCGACCCTGAGGGCAACTTCCCTGCCGTACTGGGCCACGAGGGCGCGGGCGTTGTTCAAGAAGTGGGCGAAGGTGTTACCAGCGTGAAACCTGGCGACCACGTTATTCCGCTCTACACCGCCGAGTGCGGTAAGTGTAAATTCTGCCTCTCAGGTAAAACCAACCTCTGTGGTAGCGTACGTGCGACCCAAGGTAAAGGTGTCATGCCAGACGGCACATCACGCTTCTCGCTAGACGGCAAAATGCTGCACCACTACATGGGCACCTCCACGTTTAGTGAGTACACCGTGTTGCCGGAAGTATCGCTGGCGGTGGTCTCCAAAGAAGCGCCGATGGATAAAATCTGCCTGCTGGGCTGCGGTGTTACCACGGGTATTGGTGCCGTTATGAATACCGCGAAAGTAGAGCCCGGCTCTACCGTTGCCGTGTTCGGCTTGGGTGCCATTGGCTTGGCGGTGATTCAGGGGGCGGTGATGGCGAAAGCTTCTAAAATCATCGCGATTGATGTCAATCCAGACAAATTTGTGCTGGCCAAGCAGTTCGGCGCGACTGATTTCGTCAACCCCAAAGATTACAGTGACCCGATCCAACAGGTCATCGTTGATATGACCGATGGCGGCGTCGACTACTCGTTTGAGTGTATCGGCAACGTCAACGTGATGCGTTCAGCGCTTGAGTGCTGCCACAAAGGCTGGGGTGAATCGATCATTGTCGGCGTGGCAGGCGCAGGCGAAGAGATCTCAACCCGTCCCTTCCAGCTGGTGACAGGCCGCGTTTGGAAAGGCTCGGCGTTCGGTGGTGTGAAAGGCCGTAGCGAGCTGCCGGGTTATGTAGAGCGTTATATGAACGGCGAGCTGAACATCGACGACTTCATTACCCATGACATGCCGTTTGAGAAGATCAACGAAGCCTTCGACCTGCTCCATGCCGGCAAGAGCATTCGTACCGTTCTGCATTACTGAGTATGATGAAAGCAGCCTGAAAGAACGCGGCCGGGGCAACCCGCCGCGTTTCACTGTTTAAGGAGCCTGCCTATGAGCATGAGTGAAACGTTGGAGCTGGTGTCGGCAAACCGCAGTTTTGGCGGTTGGCACAAGCGCTACCGCCACTACTCCCGAGCCCTGGACTGCGACATGGTCTTTGCGGTGTACCTGCCGCCACAAGCCGAAAACGAGCGGGTGCCCCTGCTGTGGTGGCTGTCGGGGTTGACCTGCAATGACGAAAACTTCATGCAGAAAGCCGGCGCGCACCGCATTGCGGCAGAGCTGGGCGTGGCGATCGTATGTCCGGATACCAGCCCGCGCGGCACGGAGTTGCCCGGCGAGCATGAAAGCTACGATCTGGGGTCTGGCGCAGGTTTCTACGTGAACGCCACCCAGGCGCCCTGGAAGCCTCACTACCGCATGTACGATTATGTGGTCGAAGAGCTGCCGTCCGTGGTGCGTCAGCATTTTCCGGTCAATGGCCGCGAGTCGATCAGTGGGCACTCCATGGGGGGGCACGGTGCATTGATCCTGGCGCTGCGTCATCCGGGGCGCTTCCGTTCGGTATCGGCCTTTGCGCCGATCGTGAACCCGATGAACTGCCCTTGGGGGCAAAAAGCCTTCACCAGCTACCTTGGGGAAGATCAGACCCGCTGGCGCCAGTACGATGCCTGCGAGCTGGTAGCCAATGGCGCTTCCCGGCAGCGGTTGTTCATCGATCAAGGGGAAGCCGATCAGTTCCTGGAAGAGCAGCTGATGCCCGAGCGTCTGGAAGCGGTATGCGCCGAGCATGATCACCCGCTAACGCTGCGCCGTCAGCCAGGCTACGATCATAGTTACTTCTTCATCGCCTCGTTCATCGAGGACCATTTGCGCTATCATGCGGAGCACCTCATGAAACGTTAAGGGTACCGAGACATGGTCAATCGCGCGCTGCGCCGAGTTCTTCGTCTGCTTTGGCGTCTTGTTTGGCGTGGCGCGCTGGCCTTTGTGCTGCTCTCGGTGGCGCTGGTGTGGCTGTTTCGCTTCGTGCCGCCGCCGGGTTCCATGGTGATGGTGGAACGCAAGGTACAAAGCTGGGTCCATCGCGAACCCATCACCATCCAGCACCAGTGGCGTAGTTGGGACAATCTCTCGAATAACGCCAAGCTGGCGGTGATTGCCGCCGAGGACCAACGCTTCCCGATTCATCGTGGTTTCGATGTGGTGGAGCTGCGTCGTGCCTGGGAGGCCAGCCGCGATGGCTCGAGGCTGCGGGGAGCCAGTACGCTCAGCCAGCAAACGGCCAAGAACGTTTTCCTATGGAGTGGGCGCAGCTGGCTGCGCAAAGGGCTGGAAGCGTGGTTCACCCTGCTGATCGAAACCTTCTGGAGCAAGCAGCGGATTCTGGAGGTGTACCTGAACGTGGCCGAGTGGGATACCGGGGTGTTTGGGCTGGAAGCTGCCGCCGACCACTACTTTGGTGCTTCCGGAAGTGCCTTGACCGAGCGCCAGGCCAGCCTGCTGGCGGCCATCCTGCCTAGCCCGCGCACTCGCAGCGCATCGCGACCCGACGCCCAGGTCGAGCGCCGCGGCCAGTGGATCCGCCAACAGATGCGTAATCTGGGTGGCACGGCTTACCTCGAACGGCTTTGAACCTTCTTCAATCGTATTGCTCGTCAGCCACGCTGGCCAGCACACCTACCTGTGGCCTGGCGAAATAGTACCCCTGCTGTACCGAAATGCCCAAGTCCAGCAGGCAGCGTGACTCTGCCCGTGTCTCGACCCCTTCGGCCACCAGTTGGGTGCCCAGCGTGCGCGCCAGGGCGACCAGGCTTTTGAGAATGGCCTGCCGCCGTGGATTGCCGTCGCAGCCCATGACCAGCTCTCGGTCTACCTTCAGCGTATCCGGTCGCAAATCGGTCAACAGGTTCAGGTTGGCATAGCCGTTGCCAAAATCATCCAACGACGTGGTGAACCCCATGCGGCGATAGCTATCGATGATGTTGCGCAGGTGTGTTCGGTCGACCACCCGTTCGGTTTCGGTGATTTCGAAGTTCAGCCGCTCGGTGGGCCAGCCCACCCGGCGTGATGTTTCCAGGGTAGATTGAATACAGGCTTCGGGTTCGTAGACGGCATTGGGAAGAAAGTTGATCGAGAGACGCGCCTCCATCCCCAGCTCACTGGCCAACTCGATGGCTTTGACCCGACATGCCTGGTCAAAGCGATACAGCAGGTCGTCGGTCACCTGCTCAAGAATGGAAAAAGCGGACTCACCGTTGACGCCTCGTACCAACGCCTCGTAATAGATCACTTTACGACGTGCTACGTCCACGATGGGCTGAAAGGCCATGGTAAACGCGAATGGTACCGGTGTGTCGCAGCGGTTGCAGACGCCGTTTACTCTGGCGCAATGAGGTTGTGCTGTCATGTTCTTCCAAGCCCTGGAACGATCAAAATTATTAGGGTTATTTGCTGGCGGATTTGACGACCATCACCACCCCTGCGATGGCAATGACCATGCCGATGAGCCCCATCAGCGGCAGCCGTTCATCAAATAACCACCACGCCTGCAGCGCGGTCACGGGAGGCACCAGATAAAAGAGGCTTGCCACGCGGGAAGCCTCCCCCTTTTTTATCAAGGCCATCAATAACAGGATAGCGGCAATTGACAGAATCAGCACGAGCCAGCCCAGCGTCAGCAGGAAGGTCGTGCTCCACGTTACGGAGCGGGTCTCGAACAACAGCGCGCCCAGGCCCAGCAGGGTGCCTGCTGCCAGGTACTGAATCACTGCACCCGACAGCAGCGGCATGCTGGTGCAGTAGCGTTTCTGGTACAGCGTGCCCAGTGAAATACCCAGCAATGCGGCGAGTACACTGACCAGTGCCCCCATGCCAAAACCGCTGAACAGCGAACTGCCAAACTCCAGCTTGCTGCCCAGCACCAGGCAGATGCCTACCAGCCCCAGCGCCAGGCCCAGCCATTGCCGCGCGCCCAGGCGTTCGCCCAGCAGTGGGCCTGCACAGGCGGCGGTCAACAATGGCTGCAAGCCGACCAGCAAGGCCGCCAGACCCGCTGGCATTCCCAGGTAAATGCCATAGAATACGCCGCCAAGATAGGTGGCATGCACGAGCAGGCCCGATATCCCGATATGCATCCATAGCCTTGGTGAACTCGGCCATGGAATGCGCATCAGCAAGGTCAGCGGCACGAGCAGCAGCAGCGTCAACACGAAGCGGATAAACAAAAACGTGAAGGGTTCGGCGTAGGGCAGGCCAAACTTGGCACCAATGAACCCCGTGCTCCATAACAGCACGAAGAGCCCAGGCATGGCGGCCAGGGCGAGCGAATGGCCGTGTATGTTTTGCAAGGCCTTGAAATGGCTAGACATAAAGCTCCTATTTGCCAGCGTGTTGTTTATCTGTTGTTGTTACGTTATGTTCTTCTTGAAACGTGTTTTTACATAAAAGATGGAACCTGTGCCTGAACCACGCGTCACACTGGGCACATTCATAACGCGTCAATGAGGTTTCTTACCATGCAACGTATGACTGCTCTGTTCTCTGCTGCACTTCTTGCGACGGGTCTGATGGCGGGCACCGCTCACGCCCAGCAAGCCCAGGACCCGGCACAAGATCCGATGGCGACCCAGCAGGCGCCTGCACAGGATTTTTCTGATCAGCAGCTACAGCAGTTCGCCGATGCTTCTCAAGAAATCGCCGTGATCTCTCAGGAGTACACCCAGCGTCTGCAGGAAGCAGAAGACGAAGCTGCCCAACAGGAAGTTCGCGCTGAAGCCAATGACCGCATGATCGAAGTGGTCGAAGACAGCGGTCTGGACGTCGACACGTTCAATGCTATCGGTCAATCCATCCAGCAGGATCCGGAAATGATGCAGCGCGTTCAAGAAATGGCTAGCCAGTCATAAGCCTGTTGCCACCGCCTCTGGCGGTGGTGAACCATCGAGACCTGCAGGATAGTGCCAGATTTTCCTTAACGTGCGAAGTACCTGCCTGTTCTGTGGTCTAAAAGCCCAGCGCCAACGCGCTGGGCTTTTTTTGGTGGTGCGCCAGGCATGGCGCGAAGCGCCGCTCAGGCGCTATCCGGTCAACCGTGGTGGTTGGCGGGATGACTTGGGGGTGAGAGTCCCCTACGGACCCTGATAGCGGGAACCGTTAGCTGAACAGCAAGGGTGTCCGTCG